>JASIKQ010000572.1 GCA_030049565.1 Candidatus Sulfotelmatobacter sp. | reverse complement strand
ACCCTCTTCGCGGCGCTCGCGCCGCCAGATTCAGACTTACGAACGTAATTGTACTCGATGTATAAAAGAGCGGCCAAAGCCGGCGATATCGTATGCTACGCCTATCTCTGTATCGCCGATACATCAGCAAAACCATTGAGTCAACCTATGCTCCGTAACCTATTGCCCGCGAAAAACCCGCTTCGCATACTCGCACTTATTGTCATTTCCCTCTTGCTGCCGTTCAGTACAGCAGCCGTCCAATCGCTAAACCAAGCCAACGAATCGCGCACGGAAAAAACTAGCTCTCCGCTCGCGGTCCAGCAGGAATTGGTGCAGATTGAAACCGGATTTTTCGAGGCCTGGAGAACCAACGATCTTGCATATTTTCGCGAGCACATGGCCGATAATGGAGTCTTTTGGGGTGAAGAGGGAACTCACTCGCTAAATCAGCAACTCGCCGCACTGCAAGCCGCCGCCAAATACTGCACGGTGCAGGGCTACGGTCTCTCCGATTTCGGAGCGCTGCCGCTTACCTCCGGCGCATACCTGATTACCTACAAAGCGCAGCAGTACGCCACCTGCAATGGAGAAAAACTTCCTGTCCACATGAACGGAAGTTCGATTTACATCTTCAAAGCTGGCCGCTGGCAGGCGATTTATCGTGCCGAAGTGCGGCCTAGGAATGAAAGCTGAGGCGCGCTTCAGAATTCCCTCTTGGGCGTAGCCTGATCAGCACCCACACGTCCCACGGTAATCTCGGCCTTGTAATAGTTTTCCGCTTTTATGGGTTCACCCGCCAGCCGCCGCAGGATCGCGATCTGGCCTACATGCGATAACGCGTCGGCAACCGGACCTTGGAAGAGCTTTTCGGTGGGTGCTTGCAGGGGCTCATTCGAAGCCAGATAGTCGTCAAAACTCTTCAGCGACGCGAAGAAACGTTCGACTTCTTTTTCCCACGGCAGCGGTTTCGAATCATGCCACTCTCGTTTTCCATCGGCCATGGAAAGTCCCCAGTCCATCAGGTCGCCAATATGGGCGAGAATTTGCCCCGGCGCGCGCACGCCCTCATCGGCATGAAACACAGAAAACCCCTCCGGAGCGTTGCGCACGGCCTTGCCCCCGCGATAAGCAATCGTGGCCAGCGTATGGCGCAGCATTTCGCGTTTGGGATCGGAATTGGAAGGATTGCTCATGAAGTCCTCCAGTCTTAAGCTGTTAGCTCTTAGCCTTTAGCTCACAGCCGTTTGTTTCGTACGGGTCCCGCCGCGTTCAGCGTGCCTCGCAGACGTTGGCTCCAACCACGCGCGAACTGTGAGTCGATGAAACCCTTCATCTGTCGCGCAAACCTGGCGCCATACCCATACCACCAAAGTTTTTTCATCGCAGGCATCAAATCATTGTCAACATACTTCAGCCGCACCATCTCGTCCAACCCGCAGCGGCCGTGAGTGCGGCCCACGCCGCTTGATTTTACCCCGCCGTGTGGCGCCTCGCTGATGGCAAAGCACGAGATTACGTCATTCACCATAACCGTGCCCGCCTGAATATGCCGCGCCAGGTTTTCTCCACGAACGCTGTCGCGGGTCCACACACTTGCGGCCAAACCATATTCCGAATCGTTCGCCAGTCGAATCGCTTCGTCGTCAGTATCGAACGGCATCACCGGCAGCACCGGGCCGAATGTTTCCTCGCGCATGATGCGCATCTCGTGCCTCACATCCGCTAAAACCGTCGGCTGATAAAAATTCGCCCCAAGTCCCGGCAGGCTGCGGCCTCCGGCCAAAACCCGTGCGCCGCGGGCAACCGCATCTTCCACGTGCGTCTCTACAATCCGCAACTGGCGCTCGTGAATCATTGGGCCAATATCTGTTTCAGGATGGTGCCCGTCCCCGACGCGCAGCTTCTTGGTTTTCTCTACGCACGCTTTCAGAAACGGTTCATACAAGCTGCGGTGAACGTAACAGCGCTCGACCGATAAGCAGGTTTGACCTGCATTTACGAATGCTCCCCAAACCGCGGCGCTCGAAGCCACGTCCACATCGGCGTCGTCGAGCACCAGCATAGGATCCTTTCCGCCCAGCTCAAGCACAACCGGCAGCAACCGTTCGGCCGCAGCCATCGCGATGCGCTTGCCGGTAGCAACGCTCCCGGTGAAGACCAGCTTGTCGATCGGCGAATGAACCAGCGCCGCTCCCGTCGGCCCATCGCCAATGATGACCTGAAAAACATGCCGTGGAACTTCCGCCGCGTGCAGTAAAGATTGCAATTCCAGTGCAACCAGCGAAGTGAATTCCGAAGGTTTGAGTACGACCGCATTTCCCGCAACCAGCGCGGCTAGCGCCTCAGTTGCGGGAATCGAAAACGGATAGTTCCATGGCGAGATAATTCCCACCACGCCATAAGGCTCGCGCCTGAGGCGGCCTTTTTTGAGCTTGGCTGCGAGGTTGCCGTGCGGAATCGGCTCGTCGCGTAACAAGCGATAACCGTTTTCGATCAGGAATCGCGCCGCATCCAGGACCACCAGCACTTCCGTGAT
>JASIKQ010000571.1 GCA_030049565.1 Candidatus Sulfotelmatobacter sp. | reverse complement strand
CCCTCGATTTCGGACGCCCTGAAGTGCGCCCATACGCCATCCGTAGCAAGAAAACCAGAGCCTTGAGCACCTCAGAATCCTTCAGCGTGCTGTAGCCGAGTTGCTTCTGCTCGGTTTCGCGGTACTCTTTCAGCATTTCCTGCACCTGCGCCGCTACTGCGTGCTGCGCCCCGCTGGTCAGCGGCTGCTCATAGTGCAGGCCGGAGTTCACCAGCCTCTCATAGCTCGTGCACATGGCCGAGAGCACCGAAATTAGATCTCGGTCGTTGAGCACGCGGTCGGTCTGCGCAGCTTTGAGTAGTGCGTAGCTCAATCCCATCAGCAAATGCTCGCGCTCGTAGGTAAATTGCTCGGAGACTTCCACTTGCAAGAATAACGTCGCGCGGTCGAATTGCTCGGCGGGACGCGGCTTTTCATGCTCTCTCGCCTGTTGAAGATAAGGGCATTCGCTCGGACAATCGAGTGTGATCTCGCGCTGCTCTCCGCAACACTGCGGGCAGATGCGCCCGTGAATGGCGGGGCAAAAGCGTTTTTCCTTGCGAATTTCGCAGATGGCGCAGTTCAAATTTGCGTTTCCTTCTTCAGCATTATGGCATTCACCAGTGTCGCCGGGCAGAAGTAGAGGCGCGTTTGGGCCGTTTTGGGACAGCTCCCTCACAAAAGAGCGTGTAAAAATGCGCTTTTTAGCGTATTATCTCTCTGGAACCCGCGTAAAATATGGTGTTTTCCACAGGGGCACTGATATAAGATTCAGTCGCCCGGTATTCAATTCAATTTATTTCCTAGGAGGAAACATGGCAGCAGGTTTGACCAAAACCCAACTCGTCCGTCATCTGGCGGAAAAAACTGAAATTCCCAACAAGACTGCGGCGGCATTGCTGGAAGAACTCGCCGATGTTGCAGTGAAAGAAACCAAGAAGAACGGCGTATTCGTCGTGCCCGGCCTCGGTCGCCTGGTAAAAGCGCACCGCAAAGCCCGCATCGGACGCAACCCGCAGACTGGCGAGCCCATCCAGATCAAGGCCAAGACGGTGGTGAAGTTCCGCGTGGCCAAGGCCGCCAAGGACGCGATCGCTCCCAAGAAGTAGTTTCGAATTTCCGATTAGTCTTGCAGGCCGGCTTCGCTCCGGCCTGCATTGTTTTGCGGTTCTCTTAATTTCGCGGCGGAATTTCATCTTCTCCTGGCAAGCGCCCACAGCAGCGCCGCGCCCGTTGCAACTGCCGCTAGTCCCGCGCCGGCGCGCTTCATGGATTTTTTCACTTCGCATTCGTGGCGCCGAACAAGAGAAGATTCGGGATAGTCGCCATTCAGCAATTGCTCACCATACAGCGCCATTTGCAGAACTTCCGCCAGATGCAATGCCTGACGCTCGGACCCCTGAACGATCTGCTCGCGGCAACTGAAACCGTCGGCGATGATCAGCCAGTCGGCGGGAGCCTTGCGAACGGCGGGCATGAGTTCGAGTTCGCCGATGGCGGCGGAGATTTCGTACTTGTCGCGCTCGAATCCGAAGGAGCCGGCCATGCCGCAGCATCCTGGTGCAGGCATAGTAAAGTCGATGCCGAGTCGCTGCAAGATGGACTCTTCGGTGGTCATCTTCATCACAGATTTCTGATGGCAGTGTCCATGGAGCAGCGCTTTGCGGTTGAGGCGCGGCAGAGGGAAATCTTTTGCGCGCGTTTCGAGAAATTCGCTGAGCAGGAAACTCTGACGCGAGAGGGCTTGGGCTCGTTCGTCGTGCGGGAAGAGATTGATGAGTTCATCCCGGAAGACTGCGACGCAACTTGGTTCGAGTCCGACGACGGGAATGCCGGCTTCGATCTCGGGCGAGAGTTCGTCGAGAATTTGCAGGAGAAGCGATTTGGCGCGGTCCAACATGCCGTGGTCATAGAGAGGGCGTCCGCAACAGAGATGAGGCTTGGGGACGATGACGCGGAAGCCGGCGGCCTCTAGGACTTCAGTCGCAGCCTTTGCGACGTTGGGGCGGAAGTGGTTGGTGAAAGTGTCAGGCCAGAGCAGGACGGGCAATCCCTCGGCGGCTAAAGCTCCATCAGAAAAAGGGGCCCCAATCGCGGCGCTGGAAGCGCTGCGCCACCCAAAATCATTTTTCATCGAGGCCCTCCCGCTGGATCCCCTTGTGCGCTGGAACCAGGCTTTGAAAGTTTCGGGGGCGAAGGCGGGAATCGAGCGCTCCAGCGGGATTCCGGCGATGAGCTTTGAAATCTCGCGCAGGATTGGAAGTTGCGTGGTCAGGTTGACCAGGCCCGGAACTTTCGATGCTACTTTTGCCCAAAGATCGATATTGCCGAAGGCATAGGCGCTAATAGGACGCACGCAGCCTTCATAATAATGAGAAAGGAATTCGGATTTGTACGTGGCAACATCGACGCCGACCGGACAGTCGCTTTTGCATCCCTTGCAGGCAAGGCAGAGATCGAGTGATCGCTTTACTTCTTCGCTGCGCCAGCGGTCGCGAATGATCCCATCTGCTCGCCTCTGGCCTTGCGTCATCTCCCACAGCAAATGAGCACGGCCGCGGGTGGAATGTTCTTCCTCGAGTGTGGCGCGGTAGCTGGGACACATCACGCCACCTTCGGAGTGGCGGCACTTGCCAACGCCTACGCAGCGCAACGTAGCTTCGGCGAGGCTGCCGTGATCAGCGAGAAACTGGAAGTGCGTCTTTGGTTCCCAGGGCGCGTAATTTGCACCCAGGCGCAGGTTTTCATCGAGTTTGTAGGGTTCGATCAGTTTGCCGGGATTCATCTTCCATTGCGGATCCCAGGCTGCCTTGAATTCTCGAAACGCCTGCATCAATTCCGGGCCAAACATTTTTGGCAATAACTCGCCACGAGATTGACCATCGCCATGTTCGCCGGAGATCGATCCGCCATAGCCGACCACCAGATCGGCCGCCTCTTCCATAAATCTGCGGAACTTGGCGATGCCATCCCTCGATTGCAGATCGAAGTTAATGCGGGTGTGAACGCAGCCGTGGCCGAAGTGTCCGTAGAGTGAGCCTTTGTAGCCATAGGCGGCAAACATCTTGCGCAGATCGCGGAGATAGCCGCCGAGCTTTTCGGGAGCGACTGCGGCGTCCTCCCAGCCCTCCCAATTGAGCGGTTCGCCGGGAACATGCGAAGTTGCGCCAAGGCTGGATTCGCGGACCTCCCAAACGCGCTTCATTTGCTGCTTGTCGGTGTAGAGGCGCATTTCGGGTGGACTTGCGCTCCGGCCTAGAACCTGCATCAGGCCGCGAGCTTGCGACTCGGCTTCTGCGGCGCTCGAAGCACCGAATTCAACCATCAGCCATCCGCCGCCTTCGGGAAGCAGCGCGAGTCCTTCGGAGTTAATTTTTTTAAGGTGCGTGTAGTGAACGAGCAGATCGTCGAAGCCCTCAAGGCCGATGGGCTTGTGCTGCATAATCTCGGGCACGTGGTCGGCGCATTGGTAAACATCGGGATAAGACAGGACCAGCAGCACTCGTTCTGGTGGACTTTCGACCAATCGGCAAGTGGCTTCGAGAATGGTCACGCACGTGCCTTCGGAGCCAACCAGTGCGCGGGCAACGTGGAAGCCGTTTTCAGGCAGAAGGTAATTCAGATTGTAGCCGGA
>JASIKQ010000570.1 GCA_030049565.1 Candidatus Sulfotelmatobacter sp. | reverse complement strand
CATTTGAGTATGTGCATGGGAAGAGGTTTGCGCCGAGGGATAGCCAGTGGGATCGGGCGGCTGAGTATTGGCGCGGGTTGCCTTCCGATCCGGGCGCTTCTTTTGATAGGACAGTGGAGATCGATGCGGCGCAGTTGTCGCCCTTTGTGACCTGGGGGACGAATCCAGGGATGGTGGCTCCCGTTACCGGCCGCGTGCCGGAGATTTCCAGTATGAAGGATGGCGAGCGGCGGGCCCTGGAGCTGGCTTTGCAATATATGGGGCTCGAGCCAGGGCGTCGCATTGAGGAGATCGCGATTGACCGTGTGTTTATTGGGTCGTGCACTAATTCGCGAATTGAAGATTTACGTGCGGCGGCGCGGGTGGCGCGCGGGCATCGCGTATCGGCTAGGGTGCGGGCGATGGTAGTGCCGGGATCGCAGACAGTGAAGCGGGCGGCGGAGGAGGAAGGATTGCATCGGATTTTTCTGGATGCGGGATTTGAGTGGCGGGAGTCCGGGTGCTCGATGTGTTTGGGGATGAATCCTGATATTTTGCAGCCGGGAGAAAGATGTGCTTCGACCAGCAACCGTAATTTTGAAGGGCGGCAGGGGCGGGGTGGAAGGACGCATCTGGTGAGTCCGATGATGGCGGCGGCAGCGGCGATTGCCGGGCATTTTACGGATGTGCGAGGGTGGGAGTTCCGCTGAACTTGTTTTTCCTTCGGGTGCAGTGGAGACTGAGGTGCCTTTGACTTCGCTCAGGGCAGGCTTTTCGCCTTGCCTGAAAAACAAATGCGCTCAGGATGACAGCGCGGGAAAACGGTTCTTGCCGAGGAAGTACCGATGAAACCATTTCGAATACATCGCGGGCGAGTGGCGCCGCTGGATCGCATCAACGTTGATACCGACCAGGTCATCCCCAAGCAGTTCTTGAAGCGGATTGAAAAGACCGGTTTTGGGCAGTTTTTGTTTTATGACTGGCGCTTCGGGACGGATGGAAAACCAAACGGCAATTTTGTTCTCGACCAGCCGCGCTATGCGGGCGCGAGCATTCTGGTGGCGGGGAAGAATTTCGGCTGCGGGTCATCGCGGGAGCACGCGGTCTGGGCGCTGGCTGACTTTGGGTTCCGGGCGGCGATTTCGTCTTCGTTTGCGGATATCTTTGACAATAACAGTACGAAGAATGGATTTTTAACGGTGCGGCTGAGCGAGAGTGAAGTTGGGGAGCTAATGCGGCGGGCGCAGGAGATCGCCGGTTACGAACTCACAATCGATTTGGAAGACTGCGAAGTACGCGACGATCGGGGATTTCGCGCGAAGTTTGCGATCGATGACTTTGTGCGGCATTGTCTGCTGAACGGCCTGGATGATATTGGGTTGACGCTGCAACACGAGGCTGAAATTGTAGTGTACGAGAAGAGGCACCCGGCGCCGGCGGAATGGGCTCGCGGATAAGGCCCTGGCTTGGATCGACGCTTCAAGGAAGTAAAGATTTGTAAAAACATGGACGTAACCTTGACCTGCCGACACGCCACGGTTGATGCTGGTTAGTAGGCTTCTACTATTAAATTGGCTGCGTTTGGCGCCTGCTTTGCTATCTGGGGGCTGGGCCTAAGCGTCACGAGATGATTTTCCCTTTCCCGGTAGAGCCAGCGAATCGAAAATGAGAACGTCTAATGAGTGGCAGTTTGTCCGCCGAACTTGCGAAAGGGCACGCACTTATAAAACTGTGAACAGAACTGGCTGGAATTTTTCGTGGAAAAGTGGGAGAAGTCTGCGCTGCCGCTGCCTGGCCGCATTGCTGGCGGCCAGCATCTGCGCATCTTTGATCGGCTGCAATACAGGGGATTCGCGGCAGAAGGCGCAGGCGGCTGGGCCGCGGCCGGTTTCGGTGGCGATAAGTACGGCGCAAAAGCAGGACGTGCCGGTTTATCTGGTCGGGTTGGGATCGGCGACCGCCTTCTACACGGCGAATATTAAGAGCCGGGTGGATGGGCAGATCATGCGGGTCAACTTTCAGGAAGGGCAGATTGTAAAAGAGGGCGATTTATTGATTGTGATCGATCCGCGGCCTTATCAGGTGCAACTGGAGCAGATGGAGGCGCAATTATTCAAAGATCAGGCGTCGCTGCGCGATGCCAAGTTGAATCTGGATCGTTACGTCACGCTGATTCCTTCCGGCAGCATTTCGCAGCAGCAGGTGGATACGCAAAAAGCGACGGTGGATCAGCTTGATGGGCAGGTGCGCACCGATCAGGCGCAGATCGACAATGCCAAGTTGCAAATCGTTTATTGCAACATTACTGCGCCATTCACGGGACGGGTGGGATTGCGGCAGGTGGATCCCGGGAACATTGTGCACGCGGCAGATACGAATCCCATGCTGATTTTGACGCAATTGCAGCCGATCGCGGTGATCTTCACCCTGCCCGAAGATGAGTTGCCGACGGTTGCGGAGCACATGAGGAAGGCGACGTTGCAGGTGGATGCTTTCAGTCGCGACGATCAGACGAAGCTGGCAACGGGGAAGCTTTTGACGATTGACAACCAGATCGATCCAACCACGGGAACGGCCAAGCTGAAAGCGGTTTTCGATAATAAAGACAACCAACTGTGGCCGAACCAGTTCGTCAACGCCGACCTGCTGCTGGAGACGCGGAAGAACAGCACGGTGGTGCCGGCGGCGGCAATTCTGCGAGGTCCGCAGGGAGCGTTTGTTTACCAGGTGAAAGCGGATAACACGGTTGAGGCGCAGCCGGTGACCGTTGCGCTGACGCAGGGAAACATTTCGGTCATAACCGCGGGACTGAATCCGGGGGACACAGTCGTCACCGATGGACAGGACAAACTGCAAAGCGGCAGCAAGATTGAACCGCGAAATCCCAGTGGCGCACCCGGACGGCACAATGCGGACAATTCAGGCGCCGGCAATTCTTCCGCCCCAGGCTCGGGTTCCGCTTCGGCGTCAGGAAGTGCGGGGCGATGAGTCCGTCTCGATTATTTATTCTGCGGCCGGTGGCGACCACGCTGTTGATGGTCGGCGTGGTGCTGGTGGGATGGGTTGCGTTTATGCAACTGCCCGTCTCGGCGCTGCCCGAAGTTGATTACCCGACAATTCAGGTGGTGACCTTTTATCCCGGGGCTGACCCGGATGTGATGGCATCGTCGGTGACTTCGCCGCTGGAGCGCCAGTTCGGGCAAGTTCCGGGCCTGAGCCAGATGACCTCAACGAGTTCGTTTGGCAGTTCGGTGATCACGCTGCAGTTTGCCCTCGATCAGAACATCGACGTGGAAGAGCAGCAGGTGCAGGCGGCGGTGAATGCGGCCGCGACTTACCTTCCGGCAGATCTGCCGAATCCTCCTATCTACAACAAGGTGAATCCCGCAGACGCGCCGATTCTGACTTTGGCGATGACCTCGGATTCGCTACCACTTTCAAAGGTGGAGGATCTTGCGGATACGGCTCTGGCACAGAAGATTTCGCAGTTGCCGGGCGTGGGACTGGTTTCAATCAGCGGCGGACAGAAACCGGCGGTGCGGGTGCAAGTGAATCCGACGGCGCTGGCTTCGTATGGGTTAAGTCTCGAAGATGTTCGTAATGCGCTGTCTGAGGCCAACGTGGATCAGGCCAAAGGTGTGATCGATGGCCCACGGCAGTCGTACACGATCGGAGCAAACGACCAACTGCTCTACGGCGAGCAATACAAGCCCATCGTCGTTGCCTATCGAAATGGAGCGCCGGTGCGCTTGAGCGACGTAGCCAACGTGATCGACGGCACGGAAAACGATTTGCTGGCGGCGTGGATGAATTTGACTCCGGCGGTGATCGTGAACATACAGCGGCAGCCGGGAGCGAACATCATCAGCGTCGTTGACCGGATCAAGAAGCTGCTGCCACAGTTGCAGGCGTCGCTACCCTCGGCGGTAAAGGTACAGATTCTTACCGACCGGACGACGACGATTCGCGCCTCGGTGAAGGACGTTGAATTTGAGTTGGCTCTGACCATCGTGCTGGTAGTGATCGTTATCTTCTTTTTCCTGCGGAATCTGCGGGCCACGGTCATTCCCAGCGCTGCAGTCCCACTCTCGATCATCGGGACCTTCGGGGTGATGTACCTGCTGGGCTACAGCCTGAACAATCTCACGCTGATGG
>JASIKQ010000569.1 GCA_030049565.1 Candidatus Sulfotelmatobacter sp. | reverse complement strand
GGATTGCGCGTGAGCTTCTAGGAAGGCGTAAGATCTCAATCTGTCAGCTTTCAGCCAATATTCAGAATCAGTCGCTGAAAGCTGATAGGCCGGCGAGTGGGAAGGCCGCAGCCCGCGTGTACAATGTGAGCATGTCGTTTCGCCCGCACGGAGATCACAATGCCGGCAAGCACGGGCGGACTCCGCCTCCGGAAGAGACACACGAAGAAGCCAGCTTCCTCAAAAGCCTGGGCGACAAGCAGAAGCCCGTCAACATCAAACTGATGGATGGGCAAGTCGTCCGCGGCTGGATCGAGTACTACGACAAGAATATGCTGCGGCTGACGCGCGAGGGCGCTCCCAATCTGTTCATCTACAAGCACGAAATTATGTACATCAGCGAAGAGGGCGGAAGGAAGAAGTGAGCTTCGTTCTTGCCATGTCAGCGATCGCTCGCGAGGCGGGCGCGCTGCTGATGCGTCACTTTGACCAGCATCTCAAAATCGAATACAAGGGTGAAGCTGATTTGGTCACCGCTGCCGATCGCGCTTCCGAGAAATTGATTCGCGAGCGTATACGGCAGAGTTGGCCTTCGCATGACGTGCTTGGCGAAGAGCAGGGACTCAGCGATTCGGGCAGCGAGTATCGCTGGTATGTCGACCCGCTGGATGGCACGACCAACTTCGCCCACGGTTTCCCCGTGTTCTGCGTCTCGATGGCGATCGAGCGGCGCCTGCCCGACTCAGCGCAGAGAATCGCGGCGGTGATTTACGATCCCACGCGCAATGAGCTGTTTTCGGCAGAGCAGGGGAAAGGCGCGCGATTGAACGATGAGCCAATTCATGTTTCGAAAACTACGACGCTGAAAGAGAGCATGTTGGGCACGGGCTTTCCCAGCCACAAGCGGCACAAGAATCCCAATATTTTTTTCTATCACCAACTCACGCTGCGTTCGCATGGAATACGTCGCGCGGGTTCGGCGGCGCTCGATTTGTGCAGCGTGGCCGCGGGACGCTTCGACGGATTCTGGGAGTTCAATCTCAACCCCTGGGATACGGCCGCCGGCGTGCTCATCATAGAAGAAGCCGGGGGTAGGGTGACGCGTTTCGACGGCTCTCCGTTTGAACTAAACAGCAAAGAAACGCTGGCCTCGAACGGCATCATTCATGACGAGTTGCTGCGCGAGTTCGCCGATATTTTTGCGGGACGAGGATTAGAGGCGTTGCCCGATCCCCGCGAGTATAGGCGGTAGATCCCGCTGAGCGGCAGACTGAGCCCCAAGCCTCGACTCCGCTAGAATAGAGATGATGCGTCGCATTTACCTCGACAATAACGCCACCACTCCGGTCTTGCCCGAAGTGCTCGAGGCCATGCGTCCGTATTTTGCCGAGCGCTTCGGCAATGCTTCCTCGATCCACCACCATGGCCAGGAGACGCGGGCGGCGGTTGAGCAGGCAAGGGAATCGGTGGCATCGCTGCTCGGCTGCCGGGCTTCGGAAATCGTCTTCACCAGCGGTGGCACGGAGGCCGATAACCTGGCGATTGCGGGACTGGCCAGCGCCGGCGGCCACATTATTACTTCTAGCATCGAGCATCATGCCGTGCTGCACGCTTGCAAGCATCTGGAAGAAAGCGGATGCGACGTGACCTATGTTCCGGTTGACGCCCGCGGCCGGGTCGATCCGGATGATGTGCGAAGCGCGTTGCGGCCGAACACAAAACTGATTTCGATCATGATGGCCAACAACGAAACCGGAGTGTTGCAACCAGTCGAGGAAATCGGAAAAATCGCTCGCGAGGCGGCCGTCTATTTCCACACCGACGCGGTGCAGGCCGTGGCCAAAGTTGCTATCGACGTGAATCGCATTGGCTGCGACGCGCTCTCTATCTCTGGCCACAAAATGCACGCGCCGCAAGGCGTGGGCGCGCTGTACGTGCGCAAGGGAACGCAACTTCGGCCGCTGTTTTATGGCGGGCGGCACGAGCGCTCGCGCCGCGCCGGAACCGAGAATGCTCCGGGAATTGTGGCGTTGGGCAAGGCGGCCGCGCTGGCGATGGCGGGCTTTGCTCTTGGTGACGACAAGAAAATGTCAGCATTGCGCGACCGGCTGCAGCAGGGAATTCTCGCCCAGGTTGAAGAGGCGACGGTGAATGGCGAGGGCGCGCCGCGCGTGCCCAACACGGCCAATCTGTATTTCGATCACATCGATGGCGAGGCCATGGTGATTGCGCTCGATTTGAAGGGCCTCGCGGTTTCCACGGGCGCCGCGTGTTCCTCGGGTGCAATCGAGCCTTCGCATGTGCTAATGGCGATGGGACTGCGAGCCGATCGCGCGCGGGCGAGTATCCGATTCAGTTTGGGGAAGCAGAATACTGCGGAGGACGTTGATTTCGCCCTTGCGGTTGTTCCCGAAACAGTTGCGCGGCTGCGAGAGTTGAGCCCAACGCATTCAAAGCAAATGATTTGATAAAACTGGAGGCTAGCAGCGAAAGATCTGATGAGCCCACGCACCATCGCCGTAGCCATGTCGGGC
>JASIKQ010000568.1 GCA_030049565.1 Candidatus Sulfotelmatobacter sp. | reverse complement strand
TCCACGACCTTCGGTTCTGGCTTCCAGTTGACCAGCACGCCGGATTCGTTTAATCCTTATTTCGGCAACGGCAGCCCCCGCAACGTGCAACTCGTTGCCGAGCTGGAGTTTTGAGCCTGTTGTGGTAGTTTCCAGTCCGAAAGCTGTCGCACTGTAGCCGACCGCCGTTTTTATCGCATCACAGTGCAACCGTTCGGCAGCCGTTTTGCGCTACGATAATGGTGAAGCGTTGAGCGATGAGCTGGGAGCCATCGACATCGCGGTTTGCTCACTGCGCTTGCTCCTAGCTCACACCGATTTAAGTTCGCCTTGAAGGAAGATTGCCAGCCATGCCTTTGCACATCCAAAATTCCACCTCGCAATACATGAACTACGCGCCACCGAAGTTGAACCCGGAAAAAGAGTTGCCCAAAGGTTTCATGGCATTCCTCGCTCCGCTTCATAAACAATTCACGCCCTGGCAGCAGAAATTAGGGGCGAAGCGGGCGGAGGTGCTGGAAGCCTCGCATCGCGGCAAGCCGCCGAATTATTTGCCGCCGTCAGAGGCAACTATCTCAGATTGGAAGATTGAGGTCCCCGACTGGTGCGCCGATCAGCGCAATCAGATGACGGGCCCAGCGGATGACGCTGAGTTGACGGTGAAATTGCTCAACTCCGGCTCGCCCGCGGTGATGGTCGATCTGGAAGATTCCACGGCGAACACCTGGGAGAACATCATGCTGGCGGCGAAGAACACGATCGCCGCCTACAAGTACGAGCTCAGTTATGACGATCAGAAGCGGAAGAAGAAAGTTACGGTTGAACGGTCGAAAACGGTCACCTGGGTCCGTCCCCGTGGGCTGCACCTCAGCCAGGGCGGCGTATTCAAGAATGAGATCATGTCCGCTTCCCTGTTCGACGTCGCGCTGATCTGGCATCAGATCGATCCCGCATGGCTGCCGCATAATTTTTCCGTTTACATCCCCAAGAGCGAGTCGGCCGACGAGGCATTCTGGTGGCGCGACCTCTTTCAGGCGCTCGCCAAACAAAAAGGGCTGCCGAAGGATTACATCAAGTGCATGGCGCTGGTCGAGGCGCACCCTTTGGCCTATCAGATGGAAGAATTTTTGTTCAATCTTCGCGAACACTGCCTCGGTTTGAATCTGGGCCGCTGGGATTACATGGCCTCGCTGATCGACTTCATGCTGGATGATCCCAACTGGATTCTGCCCGACCGCAACACCATTCCGCACGATGTAGCGTTCTTTCAAAATTTCCGTACGCTGATGCCGGAAATTTGCCACAAGCATGGAGCGCATGCCATCGGCGGAATGACCGCGCTTTATCCCAGCCGCACCGATAAAGAGCTAAATGACCGCGCCCTGAAAGTGCTGGAGCAGGACAAGAAAAACGAAGCCAACTGCCTGATGGATGGCGCCTGGACCGGCCATCCCGATCAGAACGAAATTGCCGTGGCGCAGTTTCCCTATCCCAACCAGATTGGCAAGCGCCCCAAGCTGGCCAGTACGCATCCCGATCTGCGGCCTTTGCCGAGAGGTGTGGGCAAGATCAGCCTGGAGGGTACGCGCGCCGCAGTGCGCACGGTCATTCGCTATCGTAACGGCGTGCTCAATGGCAAAGGCGCGAGCTTGCTCGACGGTTACATGGAGGATTTGGCCACGGACCGGATTTATCGTTTGATGATTGCCCAGCGTGTGCGGCACAAGGTGCAGGTCCAGGGCGAGGACCGTAAGCCCATTGAACACTCGTTCCCACTTGTGAGCCGCATCTTTGATGAGGAGCTGGCAAGAATTCAGAAGGATTTGCCCGATGAGATCAGCCGTAAGGCGAAGTCTACCCTGCCCGAGGCTCGCCGCATCGCCGAAGAAATGATCGTACAAGGACATCACTCGCCGATATAGGCTTGGTTGTCAGTGGCAGTGGCGTTCTTACGCCGCAAGCAATGAGTTAGGAAAGGGATCGAAGAAATCGATAAAATTGATTTGACGGGACTCGCCCTACCATCACCCGTTAACAAATCGCAGCGCGTCAGTTCAGGAGGAACGCCAGCATGGCAAACAAACGAGTCTGGACATTCTCCGTCCTACGCTAAGAAAGAAATCATCGGCAATCTTAATAGAAATGAGGAATAAATATGGGCGTCATTGAACAACCTGCTGCCACTCTCCACCTTGCACCCCTGCAACCGCCAAAGCGCTATCTGTTCGGCCCGGGCCCGACCATGGTCGATCCGCGCGTATATGCGGCGTTAGCGAAAGCGATCGTCGGCCACCTGGACGCCTATTTCATTCAAATAATGAGCGACGTTCAGCAGTTGGTCAAGATGGTGTACGGAACCACAGAAGGCTCGACTCTGGTGATTTCCGGTACCGGCAGCGCTGGCATGGAAGCCGCCATCAGCAACTTCGTCGAGCCGGGCGCAAGGTTTGCCGTCTTCGCCAACGGATATTTCTCTGACCGCCTCACCGAAATGGCGAAGCGTCATGGAGCGAACATCACGCGCTTCGAGAAATCTTGGGGCGAAGTTTACAGCGATGACGAAGCGCGGCAGTTCATCCGCCGCGAGAAGCCGCAAGTTGTCGCCTTCGTCCATGCCGAGACATCGACCGGCGCGCTGCAAAAGGGTAAAGCGATCTGCGACGCCGCCCACGAAGCAGGCGCGCTGGTAATCGGCGATTGCGTCACTTCCCTCGGCGGCCTCCCGGTAAATTTCGACGAAACCGGAATCGACGTCGCCTACAGTTGCACGCAGAAAGGATTGAGCTGCCCTCCGGGTCTTTCTCCCATGGCGATTTCCGAGCGCGCTATGAAGTGGCTGCGCGGGCGCACAGCTTCTCCCCGAAGCTGGTATCTCGATCTCAAGCTGATTCACG
>JASIKQ010000567.1 GCA_030049565.1 Candidatus Sulfotelmatobacter sp. | reverse complement strand
CTCCTTTTTGTGAACGACCCTCCAGCTTTTGTAATGCGTGCCTGACATGAGTCAGTTTCCGGAGGCAATGCAGATAAATGTACAGGTAAGGCCGAGGGCAGCCAGGGTTGAGATCACAGAAATGCCTGCGATCTGGGCGTAGCTGGACGCAACCGTGGAAAGCGTTTCGCTGGCGACGCAGCACCAGATGGCTAATTCGCCGATCCATCCATCTTTGTGATGGGCATCCCGAATCTGCTCGGTGAAGACTTCCATCATCTCGTTGCCGAACTGGCGGCGAAGGGGAACGGGGTAAAGCGGCAGGAGCACGGCGTACAGGCGTTGACTGAAGCGGATTGACGGCGACATGGCTAGGCTCCTTCCTGTAGTTGAGGTTGGCGGTCAAGCGCACGTTTGACGACCCCGTGCATGCGTCCGACCTCGGCTTTGAAAATAATTCTTCCAGTGCGAGAAAGGCGATAGATGCGGCGCCGGCCGCCAGTGCCCGTGTCGGTTTCTTCAATGAGAGAGAGTTCGAGGAGGCGCTGGATGGTGGTGTAGAGAGTGCCCGGGCCCATGCGGAATTTGCCGTCGGAGAGGACAGCGACCTCCTGCATGATGGCGTAGCCGTGCTTTTCCCCCTGGGACAGGGCAAAGAGAATGAAGAAGACTGCCGGAGTAAGCGGGAGGAGGCGCTGGAGATCATCGGAGACACTGGGTGATTTCCGAGTCATATATCGTACATTGATATATCACTTACTGATGTAGTCGTCAAGGGAATGGTGTAGCCTGGCGAGGAGAGCGAATCGAGCTTCGGGCGGGCATGGAGAGCCTAGGCGGCCGTCCCCGAAGTTAGCGGGGCGCCGTGGCGGGCAGAATCTCTTCCACATCCACAACGCTGGTTGGATACTTGCCCGTATAGCAAGCGGAGCAGTAGGAAATCCCTTCGCCTTCGCCGCAGGCGCGCTTGAGCCCGCCCAGAGAAAGATAGGCAAGCGAGTCGGCGCCGATGTACTGGCGAATCTCTTCGACGGATTTGTTGGCAGCGATGAGTTGATTTTTTGAAGGAGTGTCGACACCGTAATAACAGGGCGAAATCGTGGGCGGACAGGAGATCCGCATGTGAACTTCTTTCGCGCCCGCGTTGCGGATCATGCGTACGATTTTCCGGCTGGTGGTGCCGCGGACGATGGAATCGTCGATGAGCACGACGCGCTTGCCTTCGAGCAAAGCGCGTACAGGATTGAGTTTGAGCTTAACGCCAAAGTCGCGCACGCTCTGGCTGGGTTCAATAAACGTGCGGCCCACATAGTGATTGCGGATGAGGCCAAAGCGGAATGGGATGCCGCTCTCGGCCGCGTAGCCGACGGCGGCGGTAACGCCGGAATCAGGCACGGGGACCACAACATCTGCCTCCACCGGAGCTTCGCGGGCCAACTGGCGTCCTAATTGTTCGCGGCTGGTCTGCACAGCACGGCCGAAGATGGTGCTGTCGGGACGCGAAAAGTAAACATGCTCGAAGATGCAGCTCGACTGCGGCAGGGCAGACGAGTAGAACATCGAACTTACGCCCTCTGGACCGGTGACGACGAGTTCTCCCGGTTTTACATCGCGCTCGTAGGTTGCGCCGATCAGATCGAAGGCGCAGGTTTCGGAGGCGAAGACGATGGTGTCGCGAGATTGGCCTTCGAGGGCAGCAATGCGCCCAATAGCGAGCGGCCGGAAGCCGCGCGGATCGCGAGCCGCGATGATGCGGTCGGCGCTCATCATTACCAGCGAGAATGCCCCGTCGACCTGGCGCAAGGCGTCGGCGATGGCTTCCGGCAAGGTTTGCTCGCGCGAAAGGGCAATGAGATGAACGATGACTTCGGTATCGCTGTTGGTCTGGAAAATTGAACCCTGGCTTTCGAGGCGGGCGCGCAAAGAGTGCGCATTCACCAAATTGCCGTTGTGCGCGAGCGCGATGGTTCCCTTGTTCGACTGCACCAGAATCGGCTGCGCGTTCAGCAGCGCCGAATCACCAGCGGTCGAGTAGCGGGTGTGGCCGATAGCGAGCGTGCCGGGAATCTTCGAAAGCACATCTTCGGTGAAGATGTCGGCCACCAGGCCCATGGCCTTGTGTACGCGCGAAGTCATGCCATCGGAAGTGGCGATTCCCGCCGACTCCTGCCCCCGATGCTGCAAGGCATGGAGGCCGAGGTAAGCCAGCTTTTCGGCCTCGGGATGCGCGAAGATGGCGACTACACCGCACTCATCGTGGAATTTGTCAGGTATCAGCATTTGGCAATTAGCCTTTAGCAATCAGCTTCCAGTCCTTAGCTTCTAGCTCGGTCTGCAGCCGTCAGTTCGGGGTCGGCTCGCAGCGCCGACTCCAAAGCTGATTCGTAGGCCTGGTTCAAATCAGATACGTCCGCCGACACTACCACCCTGCCGTCTATCGAAATTTCGAGTCTTTCTGGGATTGTTTCCCCGAGCGCGTCTGCCGCGACGCCGTTCTTGTCGGCTATCTTTTTGATTCGCTCGAGCCGGTTCGGGTCGCATGAAAGAAGGATGCGGGTGGCATCTTCTCCGAACAGGACGAACGCAGCGGGAAGGCCGCCGGATGCCAGATTCACGCGCCCCCCCACTCCGTTGCAAAATGCTGATTCCGCCAGCGCCACCGCCAATCCGCCATCGGAACAGTCGTGAACAGAGTCAACCAATGCCTGCTCAATCAGCTCGATCACCGTCTTCTGCAACGCCGCCTCTTTTTCCGAATCGAGTTCGGGAGGATACCCCCACAACTCGCCCAGGATTTCTTTCGCGTACTCCGATGAGCCGAACTCGCTTTCCACATCGGTGATATCTGCTGGCTCGCCGGCGTGCAATAGCACGATCGTGCGGCCGGGTGCAGCGAAGTGCATTTTGGCAGTTTTACGAACGTCGTCGAGGAGGCCGACTACGCCGAGGACGGGCGTGGGATAAATGCCTTCGCCCAAAGTCTCGTTATAGAAGCTGACATTACCGCCGGTAATGGGAATTTCGAGTTCTTCGCAGGCCTTGGTGATGCCATCGATAGTTTGCGAGAACTGCCACATAATGTGGGGCTTTTCGGGATTGCCGAAGTTAAGGCAGTTAGTCGCGCCGATGGGAGTGGCGCCCGAGCAGGCAACTTTGCGCGCGGCTTCGGCGACAGCATGCATAGCTCCAAGTCGCGGATCGAGGTAGCACCAGCGGCCGTTGCCATCGAGCGCCATGGCGAGGCCACGCTGAGGAGCATCGGGGTGTTCATTCTTGATGCGAATAACTCCCGCGTCACCCGCCCCGGGAGCTTCGACCGTGTTGGTCTGCACCATGTGATCGTATTGCTGCCACACCCAGCGCTTGCTGCAAATGTTCGGACTGGCGAGCAACCGCTTGAGATTCGGAGTGAGATCCCTCTGTGGAGGGCGCGCGTCCTCGCCCGCCAACCGTATTCCCTCCGGCATTCCCCTGGGCACCGGCGGTTCCCAACGTGCCAGCGGACGCCTGTACAGCGGCGCATCATCCGTCAGCGCTTCGTTGG
>JASIKQ010000566.1 GCA_030049565.1 Candidatus Sulfotelmatobacter sp. | reverse complement strand
CAACGTGGAGGGGGAGGTCACGGGAGCTTACTTTGACTCGAGCGGCGTGGAACACGGCTTCGTGCGTGTGGCGAACGGCACCATCACCGAGTACAACGTTACGGGCGCAGGCACGGGCTCCGGCCAAGGCACCAGCACCTCGGGCATCAATGACCTGGGAGCGATCATGGGATTTTACAGTGACTCCAGCGGTGTGGATCACGGCTACGTGCGCTCTCCATCTGGTGCCATCACCACGTTCAACGTTTCGGCCGCGGGCACAGGCCCCGGCCAAGGCACCGTGCCTGAGGGCAACAACCTGGAGGGCGAGATTACGGGACAATACATCGACGCGAGCGGCGTGAATCACGGCTTCTTGCGGAGTCCTTTCGGCGCCATCACCACCTTCGACGCTCCGGGGGCGGGCACAGGCGCCGGACAGGGGACCATTCCGTTTACCCCCAACCTGTTTGGGCAGATCACCGGATTCTACACTGACGGGAGCGGCGTTTTACACGGGTTCCTGCGGACGCGGTAAGCCCTCTCTGGGGTAAACAGGTATCACCAGTTGACGGTTAATTCCGGGCACCGAGACGCAGGAAACGTGGATGTCCGCTTGAAGGAGGGGAGAGGAGTGACGTATCACTGCCTCTCCCACTCTGCAACCGGGTGGCGTCGCCCCGTGCTCGCTGGCTCTTTTTGTGTCGCGAGCGTCAGCGCGAGAGCAAGCGTAGCGCAGGACCCGCTTTTCCGACCCTGTGGCTTCTTGCTGAGGAACGGGAGAAAACCGCAGCGTTAAAGAGCGCGAACGCTGCGCTACAGGTCTGTGACTATGACCACTGTCAAAGTCGCGGTTTCACTCATTGACTCCTGATACAAACCAAGAGCGTTCACCCTATCGGACGCGGCTGTCCTCGCGCTGTGATGATCTAACTCGTCACCGGCTGTTGTGCCCCGACTATCGCTTTCAGTTCAGGCCCCGATGGAACGATGATCCATGCGAGCAGGTACGTGACGATGCCCGGAAAGATTCCGGTAGCGAGCATGATGAAGAAGCAACCAATACGCACGAGCGATACGTCTAGATCGAAATACTGAGCTAACCCCGCGCAAACACCAGCAATCTTTCTTTCTGCTCGGGAGCGCATCAGTTTCTTCGGCGTGGGCGCAATCGCCACCACCTTGCCGCAGGAGGAGCAGACGCGGTCACCCTCAGCTATTGCCCTGCCGCAAGCGTTGCAGTACATATTCTGCCTCCCATTTAGGATACGCCCGGTGCGGCGAAAATGTTCCACACTCGGCTGCCAAATCACTTCGTCCTGACCCACTTGAGGTCAAAAGACTAGATGTGGGCCAAGACGAGCCTGCGAGTTGTTTCGACCATTGTCGGCGAAACATCGCCATATCGCTCGCTGAAGCTGGTCTACCCGCCCGCGCCACACCTCGATTCCCATCCTCCCGGCTAACCAAAAAGGCGCGCGAGCGTCTATTTCACATATGGAGCGAAGGTCATGAAAAGGGCGCAGGGTTGGACGTGGTTGGCGGCTGGGGTGATGGCTCTCGGGTTGAATGGCTTCTATCAGGATGGCGGCATGGCCTGGGCGCACCGGATAGTTGATCAGGTGCGTGGCGAGATTGGCGAAAAATCCGCTCTGGTGGCTGATCTGGCGACGGGCCATTTTGATCGACTCCTGTTGCGGGCGAATCTGTCGGCAGCGCGCGGTGAGACCAGATCGTGCCGTGTGGGAACCGCAATGGCCCGCGTGGATACCAGAATGGCGCGAATGAACCATGGATTCGCGCAGTTTGAGGAAATGTCGGCGCGGCAGGAGGCTGCCATGGCGCGAATGGAAGCCAGGCGGGCGCAGATGGAGGCTCAAATAGCCAAGGTGAGAGTTGCGCCGGCCGCTTTTGTGAGCGTTCCTGAGGTTTGTACGCGAGTGAGGGTAAGTGTTCCAGATGTGCGAGTCAACGTTCCGGATGTGCGGGTCAGCGTGCCGGAGGTTCGAGTCAATGTTCCGAATGTACGCCTGAACATTCCGCGCATTAGCGTTCCGAAGGTAAACGTGCAGGCGCCGATGGTGCAGGTTGATGTGGCGGGCGAGGGACCGATTTAAGTTTTCCTCCTCAAACGAAGGCGGACGCGGAGTAAGGGACCGCGTCCGCTTTTTTGTTTGGCGGGCGTCAGCGCTTCCTTCTGATGCCCACTCCGATTCCTTCTTGTGCAAAAGAACCAAGATTTTGTCTATGGGAAATCTCAAAATAAAGTTATAGTTTGAGTGCTCAGCGATTCCTCACGACAACTGACCTGAACTGATGGCGCGCAAATCAGAGCCGTCCATCTTGCAGGAGGAGTTGTATCCATCCAGCGGCGCGCATCTGCGCGAGGACGATGCCTGCGAGGACATCTTTGCCTCGCAAATCGATGACGCGCGCCTGATCGACCTGGATGTGGACGAGGAGTCTCCCTTTCTGCGTGGGCAGAAGCGGGTCTCCGCCCGGCGCAGTTCGCTTCCGAGAAAAACCGCGCATCGGCTGCTGTGGGGCGCGGCGGCAGCGGTTTTCCTGTGTGTCGCTGGATTAGCCACGGCCGGACTGTACCACTACGGCGAGCATTCTTGGCGTTTTCGCGTGGAATCGAGTGACAGCATCGAAGTCATGGGCACGCAAAATGTGACCAAGGCTCAAATAATGGAAGTGATGGGCGCCGACATTGGGCGGAACGTTTTCTTTATTCCGCTGGCGCAGCAGAAGTCGCAACTGGAACAGATACCGTGGGTGGAATCGGCCAGCGTGATGCGGTTTGTTCCCAATCGCCTGCAAGTGCAGATTCACGAACGCACTCCGGTGGCATTTGCGCGCGTCGGTCCGCGAATTTTCCTGATCGACGCCGGCGGAACGCTTATGGAATTGCCCCTGAAGAGGAAGTATTCGTTTCCCGTAATTCTCGGGATGAATGTTGGCGAGCCACTCTCTACGCGAGCGCCACGCATGAAGGTTTACATGCAGATGGTGCGCGAGCTGGATGCGGGCGGGGCGCGCTATTCGCAGGATCTGAGTGAAGTGGACCTCTCCGATCTGGATGATGTGAAAGTGAGAGTGAACGATCCAGCAGGAGATGTACTGGTGCATCTGGGGTCTTCAGACTTCTTGGGGCGCTACAGAACATACATTACGCATGCGCAGGGCTGGCGTCAGCAGTTCCAGAAACTGGAGTCCGTGGATTTGCGTTATGAGAACCAGATCATTGTGAATCCGGATGTGCCGCATACGATAAAGGAGTCTGTACTCAGTCCGGCCGCCGCCAAGGCTGCGGCGGCGGCAGGTGTTAAGCCGGCGGCGCTGATTACGAGGCTGCCGCATGGGGCCGTGCCGAAGCCAGCATTTGAATTGAGCGAGCAGAAATTGAAGGACGAAGCCCCGGGCAAGCCGGGAATGAAGAAGGTTGCAAAAAGCCGGCTGAGTAAACGAAAAACGATGGTTGCAAGGAAATTTTCTCCCCCGCCGCTGCGGGCCAGACGCCCGCGGGACGGCCGTCAGGATCCTTCGGCTTCGTTCAGGACAGGCGGCCGCATCGCACCGCAGGCGGCGAAACCGATCGTCGGTAGAACCGCAATACCGTTGTTGCAAAAGCCGGCAAGCGTAACTCAAAAGCCGAGTCCGGCAATCGGCAAAGACAAAAGCAACGATCAAGCCGGGCAAAACCCGAGCCAGTGACGTTCGCAGTTTTATTGCGTTTTCAGCTGGAGAAGTCATAGGAATGGCGAATCAGCAAGGAAGTTTTCTAACTGCAATCGACGTGGGCAGCGCAAAGACGTGCGCGCTCATGGTTGAGGTGACCGACAATGGTCTGCGTTACCGAGGGCATGGCGTCGCAGAATCGCGCGGCTCGCGCAAGGGCGTCATCGTAGAACTCGATAAAGCGGTCGCGGCGATCCAAAAAGCAGTTGAGACCGCAGAAGACAAGGCCGGTGCGGCGGTTGAACATGCCATCGTCGGCATCGGGGGAGCCCACGTGCGCGGTGTGAACAGCCATGGCGGCGTCACTCTGGGTGCGCGCCCGCGGGAAATTGGACGCGATGAGATCAAGCAGGCAGTCGAGCGGGCTCGGGCCATTCCGCTGCCTGCAGATCGTGAGGTGCTGCATCTGCTGCCTCAGGAATTCATTTTGGACGATCAAGCGGGTGTGCACGATCCGCTGGGCATGATGGCGGCGCGACTGGAGGTGCGCGTTCATCTGGTCACGGTCGCGGCCAGCGCTACCCAGAATGTGATCACGGCGGTGAATCGGGCGAGCGTTCATGTCGACGATACGGTTTTTGAGCCCCTGGCAGCAGCCGATTCTGTGTTGCGGGCAGATGAGAGAGAACTAGGTGTGTGCCTAGCTGAGATCGGCGCGGGATCGACCGACCTGATTGTTTTCGTGCAGGGGGCTGTGGCGTTTACGGGAGTAATTCCCGTCGGAGGAAACCACTTTACCAGCGACCTTTCTGTGGGGATGTGCACGCCGCTGGCGGAGGCGGAAAAAATCAAGAAAGCGCATGGCAATGCGATCGTTACGCTGATACCGGAAGGAAACGAAGTCGAGGTTCCATCGGTTGGCGACCGGCCATCGCGCCTGCTGCCGCAGAGGTTGGTGGCGGAAATTCTCGAGCCGCGGGCGCGCGAGCTGTTCGAGATGATGCGTGAAACTTTACGGCAGAGCGGAATGTTCGAGGCATGTCTGGCAGGAATTGTGCTGTGCGGGGGTGGTTCGCGGCTGCCGGGAATTTTCGATGTTGCGGAGTCGGTGTTGCGAAGGCCGGTGCGCTTATCGTGGCCTACGCCGCTGGCCAAAATGCCCGCCGCGCTGGCCGAGCCGGAGTTCGCGACGGTTCTCGGCATGGTCGCCTATGGACAGCGCGCGCGCGTGGCGCGCGGTTTTCAGGCCGATCGGTGGGGATCGAAATTGAAGGCGATGTTAGTGGGGTGAGGGAGCTTGGTATTGGCTGTGTGGAGAAAATGTGAGCGTCACAGGCAGAAAAGCAGGTTCCCTTCGACCAGGGCAGGTTCCTCACCGGGCTGTCGCCCGGATGTGAATGACAACAACTAAGGACAACAACTAAAAGAAGTCAAAACACGCACGTGCGAAACGCAG
>JASIKQ010000565.1 GCA_030049565.1 Candidatus Sulfotelmatobacter sp. | reverse complement strand
CAACGCCCGCACGCTGCGCGAGATCTCCACGGTGGGAGTGAACGGCCCAAACCAGGAGCGCCCCACTACCAGCACGCCATAGAACAGTGCCAGCGCCGCGCCGAACATGATGACGTCCGGCAAGTGTGACACTTCGATGTGGGGCAGTTGCGACCACAGCCGATAGGCCGAGAATCCACGCAGGCTGATGCTCTTCTTCATGCGACGGCTCGTTCACTCAACTTGACTTCAGGCGCTGGGTGTGGAAGTTGGACTAGGATCCTGGGAACTTGCGGGTTCTGGTTGTGCCGGCTCGGCCGGCGCCGAATCGCTTTGCACAAGACGGCCACTTTCGCGGTCGTAGTCGAAAATCTCCGCGTAGCGGCCCCAATTCATCGCCGTATCGAATTGCCGCTGCACTTCTTCGTCGGAAAAGTGCTCGTCGAGAATGTCGCGAAAAAAATCGTCGCCGATGGCATGGTCCGATTTTCTTTTCAGAACGCTATCGATCTGCTTCAGGATGGTCACATTCTCGAGCGCAGCTTTACGAAATAAGACTTTGCGCGTCTGAATGTCAGCCTCGGCGAACTCGGCTCCCGTCTTTGAAACCTCGACATCGCCCTCCTTCAGCCATGCGAAGCCGAGCAACTGGCAGGCTTCCAGGATGGGCAACAGATCCTCAACGTCCATCACAAGGTCCTCGCTCAGCCGAAAAACGTCTTCGCGCCCGCCGCGATCATGCAGCAATTCAAGCAAGCCGGCAATTCCGGCGACGCGCGCGTGCGGAAGAACCTGGTATTTACTGCTGCGCACAGGCGGTTGCCCGCGCTTCAGGCTCCTCGCAGGCATAACGATCTCGCCGCTGCTTTCCGGATCGGGCAGCGCATGTTCGATGTCCGGTTCGGTCATGACCTTATAGATGTAGTCCACCAGTTCTAGAAATCTTGGAGACTTGCGATCGCGCGGCTGAGGAATGCGCACATTAATGTCGGACCGGATGCGTGCCGGATTCCGGCCCAGCACGACGATTCTGTCGGCCAGCATGACCGCCTCTTCAATGTTGTGGGTGACGATGAAGATGGCGCTGGTGGGCATTTTCTTGTTCAGCCACAGTTCTAGAAGTTCGCCGCGCAGGTTTTCAGCGGTGAGCACGTCAAGCGCGGAAAATGGTTCATCCATGAACAGAACTTCCGGCTCGACCACCAATGCTCGCGCAAAGCCAACGCGCTGTTTCATGCCGCCCGAAAGCTCTTTCGGATAGGCGGTTTCAAAACCATCCAGGCCGACGGTGTCGAGGGTGCGCAACGCACGCTTGCGGCGCTCGACCGCCGCAATGCCGCGCGCTTCCAGCGGAGCTTCAACATTTTCAAGCACGGTGAGCCAGGGAAAAAGAGCGAAGCTCTGAAAGACAATGGCGACGTTGGGGACCTGACCATTCAGCGGTTTGCCGTGCCAAAAAAGCGCCCCCGACGTAGGCTGTGAAAGACCGCTAAGAATGCGCAGCAGCGTCGATTTGCCGCAGCCTGAGGCGCCCAGCAAAGCGATGATTTTTCCCGACTCGATGCAGAAATCCATCAGGCCAACAACCTGAATGCGAGTGCCGTCAGGCTGGGGATAGGACTTTTCAATCGCCCGCGCCTCGATAATGGGTTCTGTGGCCAAGAAATCCCCCATCACTTCTATACACGAGCGCGGAGTGTTTTGTGAACCTCGACGGTTCGCGTTGTGATCCGGTCAGCGGTGCTACAATCTCGACGCATGACATACCACGCGTTCCTCTTCGTCGCCACCCTGCTCGTGGCGCAAGCCGCCGGGCCGGACACGGCTGAGCCACACCACCATCTCACCATCGACAACAAGTCAGTCCGCGTCTACTACGTCGAAGTGCCGCCTCACGGCCAGACGCTGATGCATTGGCACCGGCACGACTACTTCGCAATCAGCCTGGGCCCGGCCGACATCGTCAATGAAGTGAAAGATAAGGCGCCCGCTGCAATCAAATTTCAGGATGGCGAAGTCCGCTTCGCTTCCGCAAGCTTCGCGCACATTGCCCGCAACGTTTCGGACCGGCCCTTCCGCAACGTCACCATCGAAATTCTGGATGATGCAAACCTGCGCAATTCGACCGCAAAATGGGATGAAGATCGCGGATTTGACATTCTGCAAGGCGGCACAAAGCAGGTTCTCTTCGTAAAAGACGGCATTCGCGTGACCGAATTCGAGCTTCAGCCCGGCGGAGTCGTCCCCATGCACTATCATGCTGGACCGCACTTGCTGGTTGCCGTTAGTGATCTCGAGATTCGCAGTGACGTGCAGGGCCAGGGGCCTATGCGGGGCGACCTTAAGTCTGGCGAGTCGAAATGGCTGCCAGGGAACTACTCGCACAGCATTACCAACACCGGCAAGCAGCCGGCGAAATTTGTCACCTTGGAATTTCCGTAAGCTGTGCATCCTCTGGCTGGCAGCCCCGTTCAAACACAATCATCCGATGGCTTCGATCGCCCAAGCCGCTGCTTCGCGCACGACTTCGTCTTCGTCCACACTCAGTTTTTGGAGCAGCGGCAGAAATTGGCGGTCTCCGCTGTTGCCCATGGCGATGATGGCATTGCGGCGCAAGCCGGAGCGCCTAGCGCGGCGCAAGGGTGAGCCGCGAAATGCACGGCGGAATTCTTCGGCGCTGAGATCAGCCAGCCATTCGAGCGTGGGATTCACCAGCCCATCCCGCGGCTGAAATTCTTCGGCGCGATTGACGGGAGCTTTGCGATTCCACGGGCAGACGTCCTGGCAAATGTCGCAGCCAAAAACGTGGCGTCCCATGCCTGCTCGAAGTTCTTCCGCAATCTCGCCGCGCTTTTCGATGGTCAGATAGGAAATGCATTTGTTGGCATCGAGCTGATAGGGCGCGATCAGCGCGTCGGTGGGGCAGGCATCAATGCAGCGCGTGCAAGCGCCGCAGCGATCGGGCGCAGGAAGAGCGGCGAACTCGGACGTGAGATCAAGCGATGTGAGAATTACTCCTAGAAAAAGCCAGGATCCCAGCTTCTGATTAATGATGCAGGTGTTCTTGCCAATCCAGCCGATACCTGCATACCTGGCAACGACGCGTTCGACGATGGGTCCGGTATCGACGTAGCAACTGGTCCTCAGATCGGCGGAGCGCCATGCATCCTTTATTGCGGCTTCGACCTTGCGCAGGCGGCGCATGACGGCGTCGTGATAATCCTGCGCGCCCCAGGCGTAGCGCGAGATCCATCCGCGTGGCTCTGCGGGCGTCTCCGTTGAATACGCTTGCGCCGTGTTGTAGTTTATGGCGCAGACCACAACGCTGCGCGCCCATGGAACGACATGCGCCAGGGAGGCACGCTTGAGCCTTCCCTGCTCGTCTCGCGCTTCCATATATTTCATTTCGCCGGCATGACCCGCGGCGATCCAACGCGGAAAATATTCCAGTTCGGCAGTATCCTCGGCTGATGCGATGCCGGCGAGGTCGAAACCGGCGTCTTGAGCGGCTTTTGTGATGATCGGCCGGATCTCAACGGATGCAAGCATGGGATCGAAAATAGCAGGTTAAGCTCGATGCCGCTGGCAGAGCATGGGTTCCGATTTGGAACCCACCCTCATTTTTTTGTTGTGCGAAAGCGATGATCTCGCTTCTTCAGCGTATAAGCTTTTCTTCACAGAGTCACGCAACTCGCGAATGCGCGTTCTCCGAATATCTCTTCCAGGAGCAAAACGATATGCCGCAAACCAGTCACGCTCAAACCCCCACCATTCAGATCACAGTAATCAATGAGAGCACGGTCGTAGGCGACGCCGATGTTGTGCGCACCGTGGCCGCTCTGCAAGAACAAGTCACCAATGATTTTCGTCCCGTCTGGGGCGTGGACGCCGAACTCACCATCATTGCCAAAGGCACGCAACCGCCAGCCGGAAGCTGGTGGCTGGTGATTCTCGATGACTCCGACCAGGCCAACGCGCTTGGTTATCACGATCTCACTTCCGAAGGATTGCCCATTGGCAAGATCTTCGCAGCCAGCGACATCAAAGCGGGAACATCCTGGACGGTCACCGCCAGCCACGAACTGTTGGAGATGCTCGCCGATCCAAACATCAACCTGACGGTATTTGTGCAGAACACCAATACAGCCGGAATGCTCTACGCCTATGAAGTGTGTGACGCCTGCGAAGATGACTCCCTCGGCTACGAGATCGATAACATTCTGGTTTCCGATTTTGTCTACCCGGCGTGGTTTGAAAGTTTCCGGCCCGAGGGTTCGACCCAGCTCGACCTCCAGAATAGGATGCAGAAACCATTCGAACTGCTGGCGGGTGGATATATTGGCGTTTTCGACGTAACTGCCGGCAGCGGCTGGCAGCAACAAACGGCCGACAAGCACCCGGCGAACCTGCTGCACCGTGGCGCTGTAGGCACGCGACGGGAGCGCCGCAGCGTTCCGCACGAACTCTGGATCAACAGCCTGCCGCAGCGCAAGATTGTCGGCAACGCGCAGAAATACCGCCAGAATCTGGAAACCATTCTTCAGCGGCGGGAAGCAGCAGCCTAAAAAGTCTCCTCTGGGGAACCCTGAACTCTCACGCCCCGCGCGAACAACGCGGGGCATTTTTTTCGAATGCCGCCATGTATATGCTGTAGGCAACAACCTTTATTTATCCGGGAGAGCGCAATCGACGGCACCACATTGCAGGTTCTGCTGATCGTTTTCGTTGCCACGCTGATTCGTTCTGCCTTTGGCTTCGGCGAGGCGCTGATTGCCGTTCCTCTGCTCGCCTTCACAATCTCGTTGAAAGTGGCTGCGCCTCTCGCCGTCCTGATTTCGATCACCATCGCGGCGATTGTGGTGCTGCAAGACTGGAAACATATTCATCTGCGCAGCACTGGCTGGCTCGTGCTTTCCACGCTGTT
>JASIKQ010000564.1 GCA_030049565.1 Candidatus Sulfotelmatobacter sp. | reverse complement strand
GCTTCTTCATACACGTTGAGCAGCCGCGAAAGATTGACTGGCCCGTCGACGGGAAAGATCTGCCAGCGGTCGAGCTCAAAGACGGTGCGGAGTCTTTCGATGATGTCCGGATCAGCGGAGGATTCGATCTCCATGCGGACGGCGTCACCTTTGCGGCGGTTGTGCAGCTCCGCGCGCACCGACTCAAGCAGGTTGCGTGACTCTTCTTCCTGAAGGTAAAGATTGCTGTTGCGGGTAACACGGAAGGCCGCAGAGGAGACGATGTCGTACCCCTTGTACATCCGAGCAGCGTGGTAGACGACGAGGTCGGCGAGAAAAATGAAATCGACGGTACCGTCGGAAGGCAGGCGAACCAGCCTCGGGAGAGCCCTCGGGACGGTGATCACACCCATGTAGCTAAGAGAGGAGCGGCGACGGCGGCGAAGCAATAGCGCGACGCAAAGAGCTTTGTTGATAACCCGTGGGAAGGGATGCGCGGGGTCAACTGTGACCGGTGTAAGCAGCGGATCAAGTTCGCGCTCACAATACTCATCCACGAAGGCAAGAGCGCGCTCGTCCAACTCGTCGATGCCCAACACGCGAATGTTCTGCTCGGACAATGCAGGACGCAGCTGATTGTTCCAGCAGGAATACTGAGCCTCGACAAATTCGTGGGTCGCATGGTTGATGAGTTCTCGCTCTTCCGCCATGGTCAGCCCATCCTGAGTGGTTGAGTTCAGGCCATCTTCAAGTTGCTGGAGAAGCCCCCCGACTCGAATCTCGAAGAATTCGTCGAGGTTGCTGGCGGTGATGGCGAGAAATTTCAGCCGTTCGAGCAGAGGATTGCCCTCATCCTCCGCCTCCTCGAGCACGCGGCGGTTGAATTCGAGCCAGGAGGTATCGCGGTTGATGTAATACCTGGGATCGTCGAGCGAAATCCGTGCCATATATCCGGGCGACTGCCGCGACTCCTCGGCTGGGAGTTAGCCGTACCAGGAATCGGCGCTTACGAAAAAAGGTTCCGAAACCGTGCGGAGTGTTCCCGGGAGGGTCGTACAGGAGCTCAGTATAAAGCATTCGCGGAAAAAGGAATGAGCTTTTGTGCGCCTCAACTGGCCAGACTGTATATCTCTGTTGTGTTGCTCTTTCATCCTGCATCCTGCGGATTTACGTCTTGTGGTGCGGTGAGGCGCGCTAAGACTGCGACATGGGGTTAGGGGTGATTCGGCTGATTCTCTAAGTCCTTGCTAAGACCGCGGGGAAGCGATAGGCTGATTTTGTTGAATTGGTGCGGGAATTTCTTCCCGTGTCGTGCAACACAAAGGGAGAAATTGCCATGGAATTGAAGCTGACAACCACGATGCAGGATGGAATTGTGACGGTGCATTGCAGCGGGCGAATTGTGTTCGGGGAAGAAGCGTCACTGCTGCGGGAGACGGTGAAGAAAGCGCTGACGAAAAACAAAGACATCGTTTTAGACCTGGGAGAAGTCAACTACATTGATTCGGGCGGACTGGGTACGCTGGTGGGGCTTTATACCTCAGCGCACCAGAGCGGCGGGACGATCAAGCTGGCGAAGCTGACCAGGCGCGTGAGCGACGTGTTGCAGATCACCAAGCTGCTGACGGTTTTTGAGGTATACCACACAGAGGCAGAAGCTCTCGAGTCCTTTCGGCAGGCGGTTTGAGCCCTGTGGTGCCCAGCGCCTGAAGGCGCGTTGGTAGATTCGGTACTTACGGCACGCATAAATGCGCAGCCTTATAGGGACTGTCCGCTGATGCAGTAAATTATTTTGTGGCTGCTGACGCTGGCAGGATCGTTGTGGTTGATTCGGGCGGGGCGGATTTGGTTGTGAAGGGCAGGAAGTCGCCGGGATCGCGGGCCGCGAAACACCGTTTACAAGAATCATCCGCCGAGCGTTTTTTGTCAAAGCGTCTCTCGCCAGAATATTCTTTTTCAAATCATCCTTTTATAACTCAGTCGGCAAGATTGCGGATGCGCATTGAGGCTGCGATTCGTCGCATTCCTCGGGGGAAGGTTTCGACGTATGGGGCGGTGGCGCGGGCGGCGGGAATCCCACACGGGGCGCGGCTGGTGGCGCGGGTGTTGCATCGGGGATTTGGATTGCCATGGCAGCGGGTGCTGGGCGCGGGCGGAGAGATCAAGTTGCGCGGGGATTCGGGGGTGGAGCAGCGGCTACGGCTCGAGGCGGAAGGAGTAAGATTTCACGGGAGGAAAGTGGATATGAAGCAGTGTGAGTTTAGGTTTGGCCGGGAATCCAGACGCCAGGCGTGAGGGAAGCCTTCAAATGTCATAAAGCCCTCTCTATGCTGCGGGGTTGGTGAATGCAACCGGCGGTTCGAACAATTGACTTTAGCTTCCCCTGCCGATGAACTTCATTTCAGCATCCTGCGTCGAACATTTTTCTGAGAATTGACTCCATTTCTTGTGCCACCCTCTTGCGCAAGCCCACGCCGGCGTTCAAGGGCGGCAGACCAATACTGCTCGTATTTCGCAATCCACGGTGTCAGGTCGGCGACCAAAGTATCAGGTTCGAGCCGATAAATTTGCTTTCGACCATGACGCGCAGCCGATACCAGACCCGCAGCCCGCAGGTTCATCAGGTGCTTGGAGATGCCCGATGCCACCAGGCCAGGGAACTCAGAGGCCAGTTGGCCCACAGTCATGGGGCCGCGTTCGGCCAAGAGGTCGAGGATGCGCCGACGTGTGGGGTCGGCTAATGTTCGGAATAGGGCATCCCTATTGCTCGGCGTCACCCGCCTTCACCTGATCGGCTAGCCGATCGAGAACCCGGTGCAGGTCAGCGCCACGCTCGTAATCTTGTAGCGTCTCGGGCCAATCCGAACGACCGATGCTCTCGAAGCCATCGTGAATGAGCGTAACCTGCGTGCCGAGGGCCGTAGGAGCAAGCGTGACAACTAACCGCGCCGGATGGACCCACCCACTACCCTCTTCGAGCCAGGACAGAATCAGCTTTTTCTCTGGCACCAACTCCAACACGGTACCGCTGACCCACGTCTGGTCATCGGGTCCGAGGAAACGGTATCCGCCACCGAGGCGCATGTCGATCTGAAGATTGGAACTGATCCAGCGGCGCAGTCCTTCCTGGGTTGCACACCATCGCCAGACTTTGCTCGGTGCAGCTTGGATCTCAATCGAACGAATGACCTGTGGCATACCCGACTCCAATAGATTACCGTTGAGTAATGTATCACTGTACGGTAATGCTTTCGTAATGTCAAATAGTGGACTCAGCATCAGGGGATGCTTCCTTGTGTGCCGTTAGTCATTGACCGAGCAAAAAACTAGCGGGCTAAGGGCCGGTCTTGAACGGTTCGTCGATTTCGACTTGATATCCCGTCACCAGCTTGTTGGTCTCATTCGCCATGCCGACTACGGCCATCAGTTCTTTGAACATGGCGTCGGTCATGCCTTTTTTCTGAGCTGAGACGGTGTGCGAAGCAATGCAGTAGTTGCACTGGTTGGTGACGCTGACGGCGATGTAAATCATTTCTTTTGTGAGCGGATCGAGCGCGCCGGGCGCCATGATGTGCTTGATATCTTCCCAGGTGCGCGTCAGTGTGGCGGGATCGTGGGCGATTGCTTTCCAGAAATTGTTAATCCAATCGGTTTTGCGCGTCGCCATGATGTCGTCATAGACCGCGCGCACTTCCGGGGATGCGTCTTTGTATTCGATGAGGCCGAGTGTTGCCATAGGGGTTCCGTTCGCAGCTCCAAGCTACTAGCTCCTAGCTTCCAGCCAAAAAAAGGCGAGGTTAGCTGGCAGCTAGAAGCTAGTAGCTACTTGGGCAGTTCGCCGTTCAGCAGTTTGCCTAGCTCCGCTGCCCGGACGCGCACGCCTACGTAGAACTGGCCAAAGAGCGCATAGACCGCGCTGACCTTGTCGAAGCGCATTTCATAGATCAGCTTTTTGAAGACGAGCGGATCGTCGGCGAAGAGGTCGACGCCCCACTCCCAATCGTCGAATCCGATAGATCCGGTGATGATTTGTTTGACCTCGCCGGCGTAGCGGCGGCCGACAAGGCCGTGTTCATTCATCTGGCGGGCGCGCTCTTCGAGCGGCAGCGTGTACCAGTTTTTGTCTTCGCCGCGGCGACGGTCCATGGGATAGAAGCAGGCGTAGCGCGCGGGCGGAATCTCGGGGAAAAGACGGGGGTGCATTGCTTCTTTGTGGCGGTCGAGCTTGCAGGCGATTTCAGACTTCCACTGGTCGGAGTGGGGCTC
>JASIKQ010000563.1 GCA_030049565.1 Candidatus Sulfotelmatobacter sp. | reverse complement strand
ACCGACGTTGGCACCTCATACTACTACGCAATCGACCAGGACCTTGCGCCCGTTATCAGCATGAGCTATGGCATTTGCGAGCTCGACGATACCAGCCTTTCGAGCGATGAGGCTGAGCTGGTAGAGGCTTTTAGCGAAGGAATCGCGTTCCTGAACTCCTCGGGAGATACCGGCGCTGCGGGTTGCGACACCGCGACAAATTCGCATACGAACAATCTCGCGGTCGGAGGGCTGGCAGTAAATTTCCCGGCCAGCAGCCCGGAGGTCACCGCTGTGGGAGGCACCGCCATCAGCTATCCAGCCGGTTTCTCGTCGACCTATTGGTTGTCGGCAAATGGCACGCTGCCTAATGGTGGAACCGCTCAGAATCCGCCGCTCCCTGAAACCGCGTGGAATGATGACGTGGAACTCGGCGAGGCATATTCCGAGGGCACGCCGCTTCAAGTACAGCAGGGGTATGCCATCGCTTCGGGGGGCGGCGGCGTGAGCAATTGCTCCGTGCAGTCCGGCGGAGTCTGCCAGTCCGGGTTCCCCCAGCCCTCCTGGCAAACGGTGACAATCCCGAGCCAGGCCGCGGGCCGTTTCGTGCCCGACGTTTCATTGCTGGCTTCGCCTAATTTTCCAGGGTACGTATACTGCACGCCAGTGGAGGAGTTGTCCACTACACCCCCTTACAGTACCGAGACGACCAGCAGTTGCGGGACGGGAACGGCCGGCGATATACAGACCGCTGTCAGTGGAACCTGCAGCGGCACGTGCACCGGCACCAACTATGTCATTGATCCCAGCCTAGTCGGAGGCACTTCCGCCTCTTCTCCGATTTTCGCCGGCCTCCTCACAGTGATAAACCAATATCTCGGCGGAGCACAAGGGCCGGTCAACAGTACGCTCTACCAATTGGCCGCAAACACCTCGAATGGCGCCTTCCACCAGATCACAACTGGTGACAATCTGGTTTATTGCGAGGGCGACACGCCCACCTCCCAGCCGGCGGCGCTGCGCTGTCCGGGAGCTACGGGCACGACAGGGACGATTGGTTATCAAGCATCGAACGCAGATTCGGCCACAGGCTATAACCTCGTGACCGGTCTCGGCTCCGTAGATGCCAACAAGTTAGCGGTCGCCTGGGCGGCGCTCCTGACGCCCGACTACACGCTTACGAATAGCGGTCTTAATCCGGCCTCCGTTTCCGCAGGAAGCCAGACAAGCACGACCATTACGATTGAGCCGATCGCCGGCTCGACGGGAACCGTGGTGAATTTCAGTTCCAGCAGTTGCAGCGGTCTGCCCGCCGGCGCCACATGCAGCTTCAATCCGTCCAGCGTTCCGTTCAACGGCACAGCTAACGCAACGACGACGCTGACCATCTCAACCGTGCCTAATATGGCGATCCCGTCGGGTTTGCAAACGATCACGATCACTCCGGTCGGATCACCGAACACCACCACAAGTGTCACCCTGACCGTTACGGCGACCACGGAGAAATTCACGCTCGCATCGACCACGGGCGTCACCTTCCCCGTAACCGTGGGCGGCGCGGCGCAGATTCAGATTGCCGTCAGCAGCACAAGCTCGCCCAGCTTCATTACGGGCAGCGGGGCGGGCGCGACCACCGCCGTGCCCCTCACCTATAGCTGTAGCGGAAGCCCGAATCTGGCAACGGCAGAAATTACCTGCACGCTGCCAAATAATGGCCAACCGACCAACGCGACCTCAGTCACTATTAAGCTGGCAACCACGGCGCCGACTACGCAATTGCAGCGGCCATTCGATCAGCGCCGAATCTTTTACGCCGTCTTGCTTCCCGGCCTGTTTGGAATTGTTTTCGCGGCGGGATCGCGCAAGCGCGGCTTGCATTTGCTCGCCTTGATTGTGATCCTGAGCTGCTGCACGGTCGGTTTGGGTTCGTGCGGAGGCGGAGGCAACAGCGGCGGTGGCGGTATCTCAAACCCCGGCACGCCCGCGGGGCAATATACCGTGACCATCAGCGCCACCACCGGTGGGGCGGCGCCGCTGACTGCTTCTACTCAGATCACGCTTAGCGTGTCGCAGTAGCGTCTGTTAAGAACTACAAGCATGCCATTCTTCCAGCCATGTCCTCCTGTGCAAAAGGGCCCTTACTTTGCCCCTTGCGCGCCCGGGCGGTTGCGAGTAACATTGATTCGTTCTCATTGGCCTCGTTCCCGCGAGAGCTTGCGCGCCTGACGTTCCCGTCGGGCGCTGTAGATTCCGATAACGGATAACCGATACGCAAGAGTTGAAAGTCTTTTTTGTCAGTGCAATTTCGCTTCATCAGGTTGCGGTCGACCGGGTGTTCATGATCGCCTTCACCCGCCTGCCATGCAGGAAGGTTAAGGCAGGGTCCCGCTCCAGAGCGCTTGCCCAGGTTCCTGTTGAATGCCCATACGTGATCTGGGGAGGCTTCTCATAAGAAGGGCCGTGCGCCAACGCCGCGGCGGACTGCGGCAACCAATGGAGAACAGCAATCGTTAAGCTTTACATTCCTGTACTGGGCCGAACAATAAAATCGAAGACCGGCCCGACAGCATTGAGAGGACTATGAACGCAGGACCAGGACGACCCTCCGGCGGAGGAGGAAGGCGGCGTCGGCGCGGACGCCGTCACAACAATCCACGCGGGCGCCACGGTACAACCCAGGCCCGCCACAATCCCGACGGTATCTACACCGCGCCCATGGATCACAGTTATCGGGCTGCATTGTCGGGCAATGGCAACGGACAGGGGCGGCGTGGGCCGCGCCCGGGCTTTGCTCCGCCCTTCGCGGTTGCCGAACCCGAGCCTTTGCCTCCGCGCGAAGATACCACCCCGCGCATCTTTGCCTTTGTCGACGACTTGTTTTTCCAAGCGAAGATCCAGGAGACCGCGCGCAAGCTGAACGTTAAGGTCGAGTTCACCAAGAGCGACAAGGACCTCGCCGATCGCATGCAGCAGAATGGCGAAGAGAAGCCGTCGTTGATCATTTTCGATCTCAACAACGTGAACGCGCGGCCCCTGACGCTTATCCCGCGGTTGAAGTCGAAGCTGAAAAAGGGCACGTCGATTATCGGCTTCCTTTCGCACGTACAGGGAGATCTGAAGCAGAAGGCCCACGAAGTCGGCTGCGATATGGTGCTGCCACGGTCGGCGTTCTCGCAGAACCTGCCGCAACTGCTAAGGCGGCATGGCGCGCCAGAGGATGAATCCCCCGCAGTGCAATAAAGAACTGGAAAGTGAAACGCTCGGCCCCGAGCCCCCTTACCCCGGCGGCCAGCTTAGGTGACGCCCGCCGAGCAGATGCACGTGCAGATGAAATACGGACTGGCCTGATCCCGGGCCTACGTTCACTACAGTGCGGTATCCCTTCTCGATTTTGCGCTGGCGGGCAATCTCGGCCGCCGCGAGGTGACAGCGCCCGATCGCCTCAGCGTCTTCCTCCTGCGCTTCTTTTAATCCCGCAAAGTGTTTTTTGGGGATCACGAGCACGTGCGTGGGCGCTTTCGGATTGATGTCTTCGAAGGCGAAGACATGATCGTTCTCGTAAACCTTCTTTGACGGAAGCTCGCCACGGAGAATCCGGCAAAAAGGGCACTTCGTGCTGGGGTCGTTCATCGGGCAGTCACCTGATCGACACCATAACATTTGCGTCAAAGCCGAATCCACTCCAGCCAGGCGATGGTAGTGGTGCAGTTTGAATATTCAAACTGCACCACTACCCAGGCGATCGAGAGCCGAGCATGCAGCTTCGCCGTGGTGACCTTAATCAGTCCAGTCTTACCAGGAACACCGCTCCCTCTTGAGTCTTGGTTTCGGCGACCATTTGCTGGGCACGGGAGCGTTCGTCGTCGAGCACGCGCACCCGCACCCACCAATCTCCTGCCGGGCTCGGGAAGCTCAGCACTTTGGCCGTGCGATAACGGTGCTCGAGGTGGCCGGCAAGTTTGGTCGCTTCGTGTTCGCTGCGGAAGCCTCCAATTTGCACCGCCCACTTGCCGCCGCTCTCCAAAGGCGCCGGGGTCTGCATCACCTCCACTTTCACTTCGGCGGTTCCGGGCAGGTAGACGTCCAGCTTGCGGGCGGCGGCCAGCGAGAGGTCGAGAATGCGTCCGGGGATGAACGGGCCGCGGTCAGTAATCCGAACCAGCGCGGTGTGGCCGGTCTTCAGGTTTGTCACGCGCACAATCGACCCTAAGGGCAGGGTGCGATGCGCTGCCGTCATGGCGTGCATGTTATAGACTTCGCCGTTCGATCCTACGCGGTTGTGGTAAGGCGGGCCATACCAACTGGCGCGCCCGATTTCGGTTGCCAGAGGACTGGTCCAGGCAGGGATGGCGGGTTCGGCGAGGTCGCCTGCTCCTTCTATGCTTTCGCGGCTGCTACGGGCTGCACCTTCGGCAGAAACAGATTCAGGCGAGAATGCTAGGGCTGGAGGCGGAGGGACATTCACATGCGCCTGCTTGGAATGACTGCATCCGCTGAGCAGCATGATCGCAAGCAACAGAATCAGTGCTGCCCCGTTCAACAGAAATGCTTTCGAGAAAAAGGTCGCGTGCCTTGGCTCTACTTGCGCGGGGGCGTGTGTTGCTCCATGTAGTCGGCCAGTTCGGTCAGCTTTGTGCTGGCAATGCGTAACGCCTTGGTCGAATGCTGGCGTACCGCGGGGACGACTTCGTCGTTCAGGTACTTGATAAATTCGGGGATTTCTTTCTCGATGCGCTCTGCCGCATCGGCGACAGTTTTGCTGACGCGCGCCGAGGCGTCTTCCACCTTGCGGTTGAAGTCGTTCATGATGCTCCTCGCTGCTCAGGGGCGTGAATGAATTCACGCGTCGATTGCGGATGCCAGGCAGAGGTATTATTTCGTGGACGGCGAGCGTCGGTCAATGGCAATGACGACACACCCTTGGCAGTTCCCTAGGCGGAGCCTGGCCGCTCGTGTTTTGTGTAGAGCTGGCACTGGCGTAATCTTGAACAAAGTGAAAAAAGCTTCACGCTACTCTGATCTGCCGGTCAATTCCACACCATCCTTCCGCTTGACGCTAATGGCCTGGTACGACGCCCATGCGCGTGATCTGCCCTGGCGCACCAGCCGCGATCCCTACCGCGTGTGGCTTTCGGAGATCATGTTGCAGCAAACGCGCGTGGCCGCGGTAATGGAGCATTACCACGAATTTCTGCGGCGTTTCCCAAATGTGAAGAAGCTGGCGGCGGCGCGTGAAGCCAGCGTGCTGGCGGCGTGGAGCGGTCTCGGTTACTACAGGCGCGCGCGCATGCTGCATAAGGCGGCGAAGATCCTCGTGCGCAGACACCGTGGAAAGTTGCCCCAGACGTCGCAAGAACTAAAGTTATTGCCCGGAATTGGCCGATACACTTCGGCTGCGATCGCTAGCATCGCGTTTGGCGAGCGGGTTG
>JASIKQ010000562.1 GCA_030049565.1 Candidatus Sulfotelmatobacter sp. | reverse complement strand
TGGGAAGTCGCCGGCATTACCACTTTCTCCACCGGACTTCCCTACGATATTTTCACCGCCCTCGACACCGCCCATACCGGTCAGCAGCAGCGGCCCGACTACAACCCGGGCGCAACGCTTGTGCCGGTCAGTGACCCACACACGCAGACCGGGCCGAATGTCGGCTTATTCTCCGACCCGGCGTGGGGCAGCGCAGGCAACCTGGGGCGCAATCACTTCTACGGACCCGGCGCGAACAACTGGGATATGCTTTTGCAAAAATCTGTGAGCTTGTCCGAACGCGTTAACCTGCGGCTCCGCGCCGAAAGCTACAACTTGTTCAATCGCACCCAGTTCGGTCAGCCCGGAAACCTCACCTTCGATCCCGGCACCTTCGGCCAATCCACTTCGGAGGTGAAGCGTCCCGACCTCACCACCGGCGCCCGCCAACTTCAGTTTGGGATGAAGCTCAGCTTCTGAGAGTCCGCAGTCCCAGGCCGGCCCTGTCGGCACAATATCGCAGCCTCTGACTCGCCCGTTCGGGAAACCTGCGGGCCCTCTTTTCTTCCTGCCGCTCCCAATGATTGTGCGACATAATCTCTTCCATGATTCCTTCGCTCCGCCATCGGTTCAACGCCGGCTTCACGCCGCAAAAATATCAGGAATTCCTGCGCCGCATCGACGACGCCTGCGGAACACACGTGCAATTCCGCCTGTGCGAGACCCCGTGTTTATTTCCCAAATCCCTGCTCGATCGCATGGCCGAGGACGGCAAAGAACTGATTCGCCAGTTGGTCGATAATTCCGACTACCACGCGCGCTCGAACGCATCCATTCCTGCCGAGTTCCTCGTCCCGAACGAGCCACCACATCCCATGTTCGTGCAGGTCGATTTTGGGCTGGTTCGCGATGCGAACGGCGACCTGCAACCCAAACTCGTCGAACTGCAAGCCTTCCCTTCCCTGTACGCATACCAAGCCACGCTGGCGCAAACCTACCTCGATGTTTATGAATTGCAGAAACATGGGTCCGCCGATTTCCCAACCTTGAAATATTTTCTAAGCGGACTCGACCACCAAACCTACCGCGACCTTCTGCGCCAAGCCATCGTAGGCACGCAGGATCCCGAAAACGTAATCCTGATGGAAATCCACCCCCAGGAACAAAAAACTCTTCCCGATTTTCTGCTGACCGAAAAAATGCTGGGCATCGCCACAATCGATATCGAATCGGTCAAGAAACAAGGTTCTCATCTTTACTACGAGCGCTGCGCACGAAGCATCCCGATCAAGCGCATTTACAACCGCGCCATCGTGGACGAATTGCAACGCAAGGGAGTGAAACTCAATTTCGACTGGCGCGACGATCTAAACGTCGAATGGGCGGGTCATCCCAACTGGTTTTTTCGCATCAGCAAGTTTTCTATTCCCTACCTGCACCACGAGTCCGTGCCAAAAACCTGGTTCCTCGACAAACTCGACCACATCACGGACGACTTGCAGAACGTCGATTTGCAGAACTACGCGCTAAAGCCGCTCTATTCCTTCGCCGGCCTGGGTGTCGTGATCGCACCGAAAAAAGAAGATATCGATGCCATCCCAGCCGACAAGCGCTCCGAATACATTCTCCAGGAGCGCCTGCACTTCGAACCGGTAATTGAAACCCCTTTCGGCGGCACGAAAGCCGAAGTGCGCGTAATGTACATCTGGCTGGAAAAACTCCTGCCCGTGCTCACGATCATTCGCATGGGCCGAGGCCTGATGATGGGCGTCGACCACAACAAAAACATGGAGTGGGTTGGAGCTTCAGCCGCCCTATTTCCCAACGAATAGAAACAACGCGGCTACTGTGTGCTCAATCTTACCCAGGCTCTCACCCTATCCTCTTTACCACTCTCGTCTCCAGTTCCCGCCCGTTCGGTCGCCGTAAGAACAATTTGTCCCCATCAAAGCGCACCGATACAGCCTCGCCGCGATGAAATTCCCCCGGAGTGTACCCATCGGCAGAATCGGCTTCATATTCTCCCGTATAAACCACTCCCGCCACCCTGACCACAACATGTCGCAAATTCTGGGAAGCAAACTCCCGTAGAATCTCCGCCTCCGCCTGGCGCCAGTTTTCCCCGTCACGCCCTTCCAAGCAGCCGCTGCCATGATAGATTTCCTCCGCCCGGCGGCGAATCGCCTCGTGCACCTCGGAAGAATGATTTTCCATGATCGCTATCCGCCTATCCTGCCTTCAGAAATTCTTCCTTCATACTAAGCCCGAGCAGCTTCCTTCGCAGACCATAGCCACGCACAAAAGTATATTGTTGATTGCCGGTTTGGGAATGCCCAGTTTTTGGCCTCGCACTCAAGAAGTACCTGGGGTGGAAGCTGCAACGGATGCCGCCAGGAAGCAACACCCGCGTTGGGTATCCAGGTGTAGAATGACTGGCAAAGTTTAGGGCATACCCTGGCTGGTTTCATCGGGGTGCGCGCGTCAGGTTGACGTTATTCGAGGAGGCAACATGTTCTCCCGCCGCCTGCTCGTTCTTCTGCTCCTTCCGCTGGTGCCCTGCGCCGCGGCTCAATTCGGAGGCTCGAATCAAACCGGCAACATACGCGTGCGCCTTGTCTTTCCCAATGGCCGCCAGTGCAACATTCGCGCCCATGTCGTACTGATGACCGGCGCCAGCACCTCGCCCGTTGCCAATGCCTATACTGACGCCGAATGCACCGTGGGTTTTGACGATCTGACCGTCGGCAGCTATCACATCGTTGTCACCGGCGATGGCATCCAGGAAACCGACAGCGGCCTCT
>JASIKQ010000561.1 GCA_030049565.1 Candidatus Sulfotelmatobacter sp. | reverse complement strand
GTTTGCGCGCCGAAGGTGATCCGGGTTTTGGTATTGCGCGCCAGATCGATCACCCAGATATCGGCAAGCCCGTTAACTTCGATCGACACGGCCAGCTTGCCACCATCAGGAGAAAGTGCCGGCCCATGATATAGGGCTGTGTCAGGCACTACCGGCTGACCCTGCTTGCCCGATCGGTCGAACCACACCAGCCGCGAGCCGCCAATCGTTGCACCCAGCTGATAGATCAGCACACCGTTGGCGGAGGCCGTCACAACCGCGCGCCAAACGTCGTTATTGACTGCTACGTGGTCTGCCAGAGGTTTGGCTTCGCCTTCCAAGGCAAGTTTCCTGGTGTTGAAAACCTGCGCCACTAACGCGTTGCCGCGCACGAATAACAAATACCCGGGAGCGGCGTAGATGGCGTTCGAATCGTTGCGCAGCAGCAGCTTGCGCTCCTTCAATTCGAGCGTTCCTAAATAAATGCCTGCGTCGGAGGGCGTAGCGCCGTGGGCGAAGTAAAGATAGTGCTTCCCATCGGGAAGAAAAACAGGCCAGCGATGCGAGGTTTCTCGATCCCCTAGGGTGGTCAGCTGAGTCGCCGTGCCTCCGGCAGCATCCACCCGGTTCAGACCTGAAGCCGATCCGGCGGCGAAGACGATCGTGCCATTGGCGCTCCACGCTCCGCCGCGCCCCGCGGGTGCGTCACACAATACCTGCGGTGGTCCGCCGCTGGCGTCGATCTTGTTGAGCTTTTGATTGGCAAAAAACGCCACATACTGGCTGTCGGGCGACCAGAACGGATACGTGGCACCCTCGCTTCCAGCCATGGCCTGCGCCACTAACGAATTCAGCGGCTGAATCCACAGTTTCTGCGTTGCATCTGCGCCCCTAGCGACAAACGCCACGCGCCGCCCGTCCGGGGAAACCATCGGCGGTCCCGATGTGGTTTCCGACAGCACAAAGCTGGCCTTCTCCGGCGGCAAAACGGAAGAGTGGACTGAGGTTTCAGGTGCCTTCTGCGCTCCGAAATAAGCTACTGCCAGTGCAATCGCCGCAAGGGCAAGCACGGCAACCACCGACCACGGCAGCCAACTGTTGCGCGACCGTTCGGCGACAAGCGCCGCAGTTGCGGCTGCGGGTATTTCGGCGATCCGTCGCAGTTCGAGCTTCAGATCATGCGCCGTCTGGAACCGCTCCTCGGGATCTTTTTCGAGGCAGATGCGGATCGCGCGATCCAACCCGGCTGGAGTCTCAGACCGTACGGTGCTGGCAGAGGGCGGATCGACCGCCAGAATCTGCCCCACGATGCTGGCCTGGGTTTTGCCTTCGAATGCGCGCTTGCCGGTTGCCATCTCGAACAGCATCACGCCAAAGGCGAAGATGTCGGAGCGGGCGTCGGCCTCGATCCCTTGCACCTGCTCTGGGGACATGTATTGCACTGTGCCGATCACCGCTCCCGCCGTGGAGAGCGGCGAGGCGGGCGACTGCGCCGGGCTGGTCTGGGTTAACGCGGCCGCGAAAACTGAGGCCGACGTTCCGCTCGCGCTGCCTGCGGCTGACGTATTTCCGAGCGGCTTCGCCAGGCCAAAATCGAGAAGCTTCGCGCCCGATTTCGTGAGCATTACATTGCCCGGCTTCAGATCGCGATGTACTACGCCCGCGCGGTGCGCTTTTTCGAGAGCGTCGGCAATCTGAATGGCGACTCTTAACAGTTCTTCGGTGGCAAGTGGCCCTTTCCGCAACCGGTCGGCGAGCGACTCGCCTTCCAGGAACTCCATCACCAGGTATTCGATCGCGCCCTCGCGGCCCACATCGTGCAGCACGCAAATGTTGGGATGCTGTAGCTGGGAAATTACCCGGGCTTCCCGCTCGAATCGGGCGCGCGATTCAGCGCTGGCCACCAGTTGCGAGTTCAAAACCTTGATGGCGACGATGCGATCGAGGCGTGTGTCGCGGGCGCGGTAGACCTCACCCATCCCCCCGGCACCGATGGGAACGACTATTTCGTAGGGGCCGAGCTTCGTTCCAGATGTTAGAGCCACGCGCAGGATTATAGCTTGTCCGCGCCCTCTCGGGGCGATGGCTGCCACCGTCCAGACCCTCCAGACAGTCTGGTGCTCTTTATGTCTAACCTTAGACGTCGATTTCGAGCCCGATGGCTCCATGATAGTTGCATTGGATGACAACGTCGCTGACATCTATGCCCTCGATGTCGACCTCCCTTAAAGAAGTTACGGATATCCTAAAGCCGAGTTCGCGAACTTGCAGTATGCGTTTTCAGTCACCTGGTGTAACCAGGCGTTAACACTCATTGACCTTGACGATCCGGAGCCGTCCGTTTCGTTGGCGGCCGGGTCTCAAGCTGCTTTTCCATCCCCATTAACCGCGAATCCCCGATTCCCACAGCTTCTCCACAGAATTCGTCTCGCGTATATTTCAATCATCCGCTCTTTGCTACACAATCTCTGCGGAGCGGTGTCTTTTCACTCACATGGCCAACCCCGGCGATTTCGCGTACACGGTAAAGCAGCAGGCAGATATCGTCCGCATCATCGGCGACTACGTGAAGCTCAAGAAAGCCGGGGCGCAGAACTGGGCGGGGCTGTGTCCGTTTCATGGCGAGAAGACGCCGTCGTTTTCGGTGCACGCAACGCAGCAGTTTTATCACTGCTTTGGCTGCGGCGCCTCAGGAGACGTTTTCAGCTTCGTGCAGAAAATCGAAAACCTCACTTTTCCTGAGGCTGTGCGGCTGGTGGCGCAGAAACTGGGGATTGCGATCCCGAAGACTTCGTATTCCAGCCCATCTGAGGCGAAAGACGCGCGCTTGCGCGGGCAGTTGTTGGAGATTCAAGAGCGCGCCGCGGCCTTTTTCCAGGAGTGCTTGCGGCGCCCGGAGGGAGCGCGGGCACGCGAGTACCTGGAGGGTCGCGGGCTTGATGAAAAGACCATTGCGGAATTTCGTATCGGCTATGCTCCGGATTCCGGCTTCTTGCTGCGCGACCGGCTGGCGGGCGAGTTCGGCGAAGAGGTGCTGCGGGAGAGCGGATTGTTTTCGTGGAAGGAAAACTCTCAGTCCTTAGCTGTCGGCTCTCAGCCAAAAACTGCGGACGACGGGCCTAACCATGATCCTCCTGACGCCGGTGGCGTTGCGGGGGAACAGCGGGTTCCTCACCCGCGCTTCGCGCGTGTTCGGAATGACATTGCTAATGGGGCCGGTGACGAGCGTCGAGTGGCAATGTACTCCAGGTTCCGCAACCGCGTGATGTTCCCCATCACCAGCGATGCCGGCAAAGTCATCGCCTTCACGGGTCGCACGCTCGCGACTGATGAAAAAGCCGGGCCAAAATATTTGAACTCCCCGGAAACTGCGATCTACTCGAAGGGAAAAGTCCTGTTCAACCTGGCGAAGGCGAAAGAGGCCGTTCGCAAACTCGATTACGCCATCCTGGTCGAGGGGCAGATGGATTGCATTTCGGTTTACGCCGCCGGCCTTCACAACGTGATCGCGAGCTCGGGCACGGCGTTCACCGAGATGCAGGCCAAGCTGCTCGGGCGCTTCAGCAAGAATGTAGTCGTCAACTTCGATCCCGATACCGCCGGCGCGCGCGCCACCGAGCGCACCTTGGGTTTGCTGGTGGAAGATGAATTTCAGATTAAAGTGCTGACGCTGGAGCAGGGCTTCGATCCCGATCTGTACATCCGGCGTAAGGGCGTCGAGGCCTACGGCGCGGCGCTGCGAGCTGCGCAAAAATATTTCGATTACCTCATCGAACGCGCCCGCAACCAATTTCCTGTACGCGGTGCGGAAGGCAAAGTAAAAGCCGTGAACTACCTGCTGCCGCACATTCAGCGCGTGCCCAATCGTATTGTGCGCGACGAACTGGCGCAGGAGATTGCCCAGAAGCTGGGCATTGATTCGTCGGTGCTGCGCCAGGAATTGCGCCATGTGGCAGGGCAACGGTCGTCAGCGGCAGTGAAGGCTCCGGCGGCGGCGCAGGTAACCGATGCGGAGCGCATTCTGATTCGGGCCCTGGCTTCCGCCCGGCAGATTCAGCCTGAAGGAGGATATATTTCCGCTCGCGATGGCGCCGAGGATGAGTTTGATCCGGCGCGGCAGGCGCGCTTCGCCTTCGAGAGTGAGAGTTTGCATCGTGGCATGATGACGGAATCGTTGGTCGAGGCACTACTGAAGGCCGGCCCTGAAGCTTCCGATGTAATGGCGCTGAAATGTTCCGAGGGCGATCGACGTACTCTGGCCGCAATTCTGCTGAAAGAGGAGGAAGAACTGACCGCCGAAAGCCTTGACGGGGCGGTGCGGGCTCTGCGCCGAATTCGTTTTCGGCGGCGGCAGGAGCAAGTGCAGCGTGAACTGAAGAAGCCAGGCATCAGCGGCGATCGGGAGCGCATGAAAGAACTGCTTCGGGAGCTCGAGCAGCTCAGCCGCGCTCTGCGTGATCCAGGTCTGGTTCAGCAAGGTTCCAGTCCTGACGAGATTCCGGCCTAAACGAGTTGCATGTCTTTCCGAATGAGCTGT
>JASIKQ010000560.1 GCA_030049565.1 Candidatus Sulfotelmatobacter sp. | reverse complement strand
AACCGGCCAAAGGTTAATTGTCATTCCGGGCGAGCGCTTTTTGCGACGCGAGAGCCCGTCCTGAGCAAGTCGAAGGAAATCTGGGCGAGCCGCGCACCGTCATGAAGTCTGCCCTGAGAGAGCGCAAGCGACCGAAGGGCGCGTCCGGCTCGCTTCCCTGTAAATTGATCCCTTGCCGCCTCATTCTTTTCCACGACTTGCCCCACGCCTCGGATTACAATTCATTTTCTTCCATTCGATATTTCACTCGGAGGGATCGTGCTATCGACGACGCGTGCGGCATTGCGATCTTTTTCTCTGATTGTCTTCTCCTCTGCGCTGGCGGTTGCGCAGAATACTGAACAACGTACGGCCCACTATTTCGATTCGATTCGCAAGCAGCCGCAGTTATTGCTGGCCTTTCTGCACGGGATGCCCAAAGGCGGCGACCTGCACAACCATCTGGACGGCGCGGTTTACGCCGAGGATCTCATCGATTTTGCCGCCGATGGCGGCCTCTGCGCAGACCGGACCTCTTCGCACCTCCTGGCTCCGCCCTGCGATTCCTGCGAAAGCTACACGGCGAAGCCCGCGGCGCACTGCGCGTATCACGACCAGGTGCTTTACAACCAACTGATCGATGCCTGGTCGATGCGCAACTGGACTCCCGGCGAAGAATCGGGGCACGACCATTTCTTCGCCGCATTCGACAAATTTATCTTAGCTTCGCAGACTCATCTCGCCCAGGCGATTGCGGCGGCTACCAACCGTGCCGGCAGGGATCATCTCCAGTACGTCGAGTTCATGGACACTGCCGACGATGGCGCGGCCGCGCAACTGGCAGCCAAGGTTGCATGGAATCCGGATTTCGCCAGCATGCGCGACGCGTTGCTCGCCGCGGGAATGAAAGATGTTGCCTCGGAAACGGGCAAGCAGCTCGCTCGTGATGATGCGCGGGCACGAGAACTCATGCAATGCGGAACCGCCGATGCGGCGCCCGGATGCGACGTGACCGTCCGTTATCTGTATCAGGTTTTGCGTGGCCTGCCCCACGAAATTGTCTTCGCGCAAATCCTGCTGGGATTTGAACTGGCTTCCTCCGATCCCAAATTTGTTGGGCTGAATCTGGTGATGCCGGAAGATTGGTATGTGCCCATCCACGACTTCAACGAGCATATGGCCATGCTCGATTATCTGCACAGCGTGTATCCCAAAGTTCACATCACGCTGCACGCGGGCGAGCTTGCCCTGGGATTAGTTCCTCCTGAGGATCTGACCTTCCATATTCGCGCCTCGATCGAGCGCGGACACGCCGAGCGCATTGGCCATGGCGTGGACGTGATGAATGAAAAAGACCCGCTGGGCTTGTTGCATGAGATGGCGGAGCGCAATGTGCTGGTGGAGATCGCGCTGACCTCGAACGACGTGATTCTGGGCGTCAGCGGAGATGATCATCCCTTGCCCGTTTACATCAGGTATGGAGTTCCTGTCGCTCTCTCCACCGACGACGAAGGTGTAAACCGATCAGACATGACGCAGGAATATCTTCGCGCTGTCGAGACTTACAAATTGTCGTACGCGGATTTGAAGCGTATGGCGCGGCAAAGCCTGGAACATAGTTTCCTGCCGGGGCAAAGTCTTTGGACAGATACAAAACTGGTGCTTCGCATTGCGCCTGCCTGCACCGGAGAAATGGCCGGTGCGGAGAAAACTTCCGCAGCATGTGAGCAGTTTCTCACCCAGAACGAGCGCGCGCGCATGCAGTGGAAGCTGGAAGAAGAATTCACCAAGTTCGAAAAGAAATATTCCGGAAAGCCCGAATAGCCCGCTACCTTGGTGAGGTACGATGGTGAGGTACGATTCGTATCAGGGCACGCATTTAATGCGTGCCCTAAGCGCTGCCTTACCAACGGCTCCTTTGGTCGCGGGATTTGCGTCGCGTAACTACATCAGCGCAGTTCGGAGTCTTCAACCGTGAAACAGCCGCATTTTTATTACCAAGCCCAGCATCATTCCGGCTGCGCCCAGCAGGGCATTGTATTCGTGATGTTTCAAATATAGATCCGAAGAAAATCCTGCCGGGGAATGATCCTCGCCGGCGGCTACGCGCACCCGCGGCAGAATTCTGGGCACGCGTTGTGAATATGCCGCGAACTCGGGAAACTTCTGTTGCAGGAAGGCTTCTTCATCGCGGATCACCGGCACATAAATGATGAGAAAGAACATCACCAGCGCCGCAGCCACCCACCAACTGCGCGCAGCCACGGCGAATCCCAGCCCCATCAGCAGCGATCCCAGGTATAGCGGATTGCGCGTATACGCATAAGGACCGGAAGTCGCCAAGGCCTCATTCTTACGCACATGCCCCGAGGCCAGCGCGCGGATCCACAGGCCTGGCACAACTCCGAGCAGACTCAGAGCCAGCGAGCGCCACGACGGCTGTGCCACCCAGAAATAAAAAATTGCAAACAGAAAGCCGAGTGGCACACGAGTGCGGCGCGCGATTTTTGACCACTCAGCCATAAATCTTTAACGGAAATTATTTCGGGTAGTGGGTCAGTTTGGATGTCATTCCGAGCAAGCGCTTTTGCGAAGCAAGAAACCCGGGTGAGCCGCGCACCGTCATGAAGCCTGCCCTGAGAGAGCGCAAGCGACCGAAGGGCGCGTGCGGCTCGCTTCCTTTTCAAACTGACCCGCTACCTTATTTTGCGCCACCCGCGCTCAAATATTTATCCATCGGGATCTCGAAGTACATTAGCTCCGTTCCCTTGGCATCGTCCACGCCGGTTACGTAAATGGTGCCGCCATGGAGTGGGTCGGCGATATCTTCAATATCGAAAAATAGAAAGCCCGATCGCGTGGCGTGCGGCTCAACCGCTCGGGCGGCGAATTGAGATGAGTTGATTTCGTCCATATCTTTGCGGCTGACCCCTCCCTTGACCTTGGTACGCGGTAGCGGATACGGTAACGGCTCCTCACGCGTCTGCGGATTGGAAAGCCGGCGGTAGATATCGTCGCTGGTGATGGGCGTCAGGCGGGAATCGTTGGCGGTGGTGAGCGTGACCTGCATACGGGTGATGGAAACCG
>JASIKQ010000559.1 GCA_030049565.1 Candidatus Sulfotelmatobacter sp. | reverse complement strand
CGCACCAGGTCGGCCATAAACATGAAAGCGTTCTCCAGGACTGCCAGAGCCTCAATCGTTTGTCCCTGGTAATCATCCGAAATGTGGCGAGCGAGCTCCTTTACACGTCTTTGAATCTGCTCGGCAGCGATGACCTGACGCAGTGAATTGGTTCTAGGATCATTCATCGAATCGTTACGTGCGGATCACTAATCTTTACGCTGGTCGCGGTATTTTTAGCCAGTTCGAGCTTTCAGAATTGTAGATTTCTTTGCACAAGGAAAGCGGCCGATCAAATTCCGTGATTTTCGGTCACTATAAGCTCCTCGCGGATCAGCGCCGCCTCCTCATGAGCATGAGCCCGCAGCTTCGCGGAAACCGGAAATCCACGCATCCACACGATTTCGTCGCCGCTCAACACCACCGGCCAAAGCCGGCGTTCGGACTCGCGCACATGCCTTTGCTGCAACAACTCCTTAACCTTCTTCGGCGACTTGGTGTGAGCGGGCCAAAATCTGTCGCCCGCGCGCCAGTTCCGCAACTTCAACTGCTGCGGCAACGAATGTGCCCGAAGAAGTTGCTGCGGATTATACTCCGCATCTCGCGATTCCGGAGTGATCCGCAGCACTTCGATTGTTGCTCCCAGTTCCGGTACGAACAGTCGCCCCGGCACCGGCAGTGAGTATTCGTAGTCCGAAGATTCTTCGGAAGCACGGTCAGGGGTTACGAATTCGATTGCTTCGCGCTTACGAACGATTTCCCAGCCCAAAGGAAGTGACAGTCCTTTGCCGTCATGGCCTTCCTCTGCCGCGAATCGGAGGATTTCTTCGATGTGCCTGAATTCCATCGGAATTCCCGCCCGCTCGGCAATCGCCTTCAGCACTCTTCTCTGAACTGCCTTCGGTTCGGTCAGCAGCCATGGCCGGCTCACCGAAACGGTAGAAACATGGCTAGTTGACTCGCGCGGTTCTCTCTTCGCCGGCGAGGCTGAATCAGTAGGCTCCGATGTCTGTGACTGAATCTGAACCAAGTTCTGCGGCGCATTCTGAGCCGGGGCTCCGCGTGGTTGCGGCTGGTACCACTGTACGGCCGTTCCCATCCAGCCGGAGATTTCATTATCCCAATATTCTTCTTCGTCACGCGCAATCTCGGCCAGTTCCGACAAGCTCTCGGCTACTGCGGGATTGAACTCGCGCTCAAGCAAAGGCAGCACGATCTTGCGCACTCGATTGCGTGTAAATTTAGTCTCTAAGTTGGTCGAATCTTCTCGCCAGCCCTGGTTGAGACTCTTCAGATAATTTTCGAGTTCGCGTCTACGGATTCCGAGCAGCGGCCGCACGATCTCCCCGCGGCCTTCTCCATTCTCCTGCTCGATCAGGATACGCGGATGAATCCCCCCCAACCCGCGCAGTCCCGTGCCGCGAATGACTCGCATTAGAACAGTTTCAGCCTGATCGTCAAGTGTGTGTCCGGTAGCAATTTTGTCGAGAAAGGGGGTGGTCTTTTGTGGGGGAGTGCTCTCACTGTCCGGTTCAAGAAGTCCGCTGGCTGCGTTTCCGGGAAGGGAAGCGCATTCCACTTCCTGATCTCCGGCTAAGAGCTGAAAAAAATATTCATAGCGCAATTCTCGAGCGGCTGCCTCCAGACCACAATGCTCCTGCCGTGCGCGTGTCGCGGCATCGCCGGAGTCGACGAAAAGGTCGAGTGCATGCGCGCTCGCCAAATTCGCGACAAACTCCTGATCGGCGTCCGACTCCGCCGCGCGCAGCTTGTGATTGAAGTGGACTACGCAAAGAACCAGACCGATTTCCTGCCGCAGCTCGAGCAGCAAACGCAACAGGGCTACTGAATCGATTCCACCCGATACGGCGACGCCGACGCGGTCACCCGCCCGCAGCAATTCCTGGTGCCGGACGTGCGCTAACAATCTTTCGGCGAGGCTATGCACGGAAACATCGTACCGCAGGCAGGGACAAGGAGCGGCGATAGCACTCAGTACACGCTCCACACGCCCGGCGTTGCCAGTTCTACCAGATGGCGATCGGGATCACGAAAATATAAACTTTGTCCGCCGCGAGGCCAGGCGCGGTGGTGCTCGATGCTGACTTTATGTTCTGCAAGCCGCTGCTCCCAATCCTGGAGCTCCTCGCGAGCGATCGCGAATGCCACATGCAGTTCACCATCGCCATCGTGAGGAGCCGGCCAGTCCTTTGAAGCGCCCTTCTTGCACAGCAACAGGACCTGTCGGCCACCCACACCCATCGCCGTAAGGCGCTCGTCGGCAGCGATTGGCTCGAATCCCAGCACTTCACTATAGAATTCTACGGAGCGGGGCATATCCGCGACGTACAAGGCGATCTCAACCACGCCCGAGATGTTCGGTGCTTTTTTCGGCTGCGCCATATTGAGGCGTCGGCGGCCTGAACAATTGCAAAATCCATTCTAAGCCTTACGAGTTGTCTGCCAAGGCCGCGGTGCGTATCGAGTGCCGTTCCTTCCTCAAGACCAACATTTCGCAATTCGAATTGCAGCAAGTCAAATTCTTGCTGCCATCAACATTTCCGATTCGCGCCATCATTTCTTTGCGGTGAAATCTTACGGTTTCTTTATCTCCCGTCTGCTACTTTCCAGGCACCGGGCGTAAATTCCATAAAAAAATTGTCAAATCTAAGTTCTTGAATTTCGTCTCGGGCGGAGGCGCCAGTGAGCAAGGGAAAGGTCTATTCGAAAATCGTCGATCGGATGATGAACCATGCAACCGTGGGGATGGCTGTGTTTGCGCTATGCGTGTTAGCAATCTCAGCTCCCGCACGCGCGCAGTCGACCTTCGGAAGCATTCGGGGCACGGTACAGGATGCTTCGGGCTATGTCCTGCCTGATGCCCTGGTAACGGTTCATTCGCTGGACGAGAATTTCGACCGGCAGGTCACGACCGACACCTCCGGCAATTTCGTCGTCGAAAATCTGAAAGCTGGTCACTACAAGTTGACGGTGCATCATGATGGACTCTCGGACGCTGTCAGTTCAGCCACGCTTGAGGCGCGACAGGATCTCCGCATTCCCATCACGCTCAAGATTGCGGCCGTGTCCACGGTCGTGGAGGTGAGTGATACTGGCCAACTCATCAACACTGAAAATGCCACGTTGTCGACCGCTGAAACTAATGAGGAGCTCACCACGCTGCCGATCAATTCCCGGGCCGTCTCCAGCAGTCCCCTGGCGGACCTAGCCACGAATCCCAATGTCACAACGGACACGCAGGGAAACATCAGTGTGGGCGGGTCGACCTCGGCTCAGACAGGCTACTCGGTTGACGGGATCTCCACGGCAAACGTGCGGGCAAACGGAGCCTTGAAAGACGCCTATCCCTCCCTAGAGGGGATTCAGGAGATGAACGTCACGGCGTTTAACAATAACGCGGAGTTTGCGCAGATAGGTGACGTAACGTTTACAACCAAGAGCGGCACCAACCTGCTTCACGGAAGTGCGTTTGAGTACTTCCAGAGCGATGCCCTTGACTCGACCATCTATAACTTTACGTCCAAGGCGCCGAAGACATTTAACACGTTCGGAGGCAGCCTTGGCGGCCCGGTCACCATTCCTAAACTATGGGATGGCACAAACAAGACATTTTTCTTTTTCGACTACGAGGGAAATCGCAAGAAGACCTCTACGCCCATGCTGCTGCTTGTCCCGACGCAAGCGGAAAGAGAGGGCAATTTAAGCGCGCTGGTAAGCGTTCCAGGAAGCCCTGGCACACTGGAAGACCCCTTTACTGGCTTGCCATATCCGAACAATACCATCCCCGGCGGCCCGGGTAACCCGTGCAGCAATCCCCAGGATTGCATTAATCCCGTCGCGCAGAGATTGCTGACTGACTACTATCCGCTGCCAAACGCGAACCTAAATCAACTAAATCCTGCATACAATTATCAGACCCTCGCGCCTATTCCATCCAATTCCAACGGGTGGGACCTTCGCATCGATCAGCAATTTACGCCCAAGCAGCAGATTTATGGCCGCTTTAGCTGGAAAAACGTGTATCTTAACGAGTTCAATGATGACACCGTCATTTCACCGGCAAATAATTTTCTGCCGAACGACCAGGCTCGCGAACAGAATCGCAGCCTGGTCATCTCCTATAACTACGCCATTAGTAAGACCTTGCTCAACGAGTTCCGCTTTGGCCTAACGCATTTTACTGAAAATGAAACCTTCCCGATCGAGGGGGCGAATGCGATTTCTCAACTCGGGCTGATCCTCAACAATGGGATCAACCTTGCGGCGCATCCAACAGGCGAAGCTTTCCCGACATTTTCATTTAGCGACGGTACCATTACGTCGATCGGGCAGGGCAGGGTTGGAACGACAATTTCGGGAAATGTTCAATTTACCGATAACGTCACTCAAGTCTTGCACCGGCACACACTTCGCTTTGGATTCGATGTGCGCAGAGAGCTTTACAACGCCCCGATGTTTTACGCGCCATCGGACGATTATGGCGACTTCACTTTCAACGGTTCCCTCACAAACTATTCATTTGGCGATTTTCTTCTCGGTTTACCGCAGTCGTTCTTCGCCATCACCAGTCCACAGATCAACGCGTATAGCTGGCATTGGGGCTTTTACGGCCAAGACGAATGGCGAGTGAACAGCCATCTGACCGTCAATTACGGGCTACGGTGGGAAATGCTCCCGGCGTTCATCGAGACCTCGGGCGACCTGGCCAGTTTCGACCCCGCTATCAACAGCGTCGTCGTTCCGAACAAGTTCTTTACCACGGTGGGGAACAGCCCGCTCCTCACCAGCGTTTACACCGGTGTTCTTGAGTCATTCAACGGATGCTCGCTCCCGAACAGAAATACCGCGCTGGCGTGTACCAACGTCGTGCCGGCCAGCCAGGCTGGCCTGCCACAAGGGCTGAGGCATACGCCTATGCATGATTTTGACCCTCGCGTCAGCATCGCCTATCGCCCATTTAACAACGATAAGACCGTAATTCGAACCGGCGTTGGACTCTTCACGGCCACGACCCTTGGCCCCATGTCTTTCAACAATGCAGGCGTTGGTCTTTCAGACCTGCTTAGTTTCAACAATTCCGTAACGAACGGTGTTCCCAAGTTTCAGTTTCCGCAGACCTCTTATCCCACGGTGCAGCTAGGCGGCGGCTCTTTCGAGGAGGGCAACGATCCATACTTCAAAGATCCTACGTCAGCCCAATGGAATTTGACCGTTGAGCGGGAGATTACGCCCCGCACAACGGCCCGGCTTAGCTATGTGGGCCAGAGTACCTGGCATCTTCCGATCACCGTAGATCTGAACCAGATTCCGGCCAGCACAACTCCCTACGTGCCGGCTAATGGATGGGCTGATCCGCGCTCTCCCTATCAGAACTTCGGTATGCTGATGTTTGCGCAAAGCATTGGAAATTCGAACTACGAGGCCGGCGTCGCCGAAGTCCAACATAAATCTTCCAACGGCTTGTCGTTTCTAGGAAGCTACACCTTGGCGAAAAACATCAGCAATGCACAAGGCAGCGATGCGCCAACCGTGTTCGCCGGCGAAGAACCGTATGCCGTGGAGATTGCTAACCGCTTCAACCTCCGGTACGACCGCGGCAACGTGGTGGGAACGCCACGGCAACGTTTCCTGTTGACGGGCTCTTACCAAATGCCGTATGGACCCGGACGGCACTGGAGCGGTGGGGGCAAGTTGCTGAATGGCGTTTTGGGAAGCTGGAATTTCAGCACGGTTACTCTCCTGCAAACTGGTCAGTGGCTGACGCCTACGATGAATCCAGCCGAAGATCAATCGAACACGGATTTGAATAACGAGCGTTACCTGGGAGGTGCCGTTGCGCGTCCCGATTGCATAGGGAATCCAATCCCTGCGAATCGCGCTCCTCAGGCCTACTACAACATCAACGCCTTCGCGCCTCCCCCTGCCAACGCTGGGCGATTTGGCACCTGCGGCCTGGGCATATTGGAGGGCCCCGGAGAAATCAATGTGAACGCGGGCCTCGCTAAACAGTTTCTCTTGGGGGAACGCTTTCGCTTACGCTTCGAAGCTACGTTTACAAACGTGCTTAATCATACGAACTTCACAGCGCCAGCCTTGAACATCAGCAACCCCAGCACGTTCGGCGTGTTGGAGAACACACTGCCACAGGGACTTGGTGGAAATCGAACGGGCCAACTAGCCCTACGTCTTGATTTTTGATGCGAACGGGGCAGTGGCTGACGCCGAGGCTGCGCTTGGAGTCCTAGCCCGTCGCTAGCCAAGGCTGGGGGTTATAATGTCCCGACTCATGGCCTTGACCTCTGGCACGAAACTTGGTCCATACGAAATTCAGTCTGTCCTGGGTGCGGGTGGAATGGGAGAAGTTTACCGAGCCCGTGACACCCGCCTCGACCGCAGCGTGGCAGTGAAAGTTCTAGCTGGGCATCTTTCCTCTTCGCCCGAGCTGAAACAGCGCATGGAGCGCGAGGCGCGGGCTATTTCTTCGCTCAATCATCCTCACATCTGTCGGCTCTACGACATCGGCTCGCAGAACGGCACCGATTATCTGGTGATGGAGTTTCTGGAAGGCGAAACTCTGGCCGAGAGACTGCGCAAGGGCCCGCTGCCACTGCCTGAAATTTATAAGATCGGCATCGCGGTGGCCGAGGCGTTGGCCGCTGCGCACAAGAATGGCATTGTGCATCGCGATCTGAAACCTGGAAACATCATGCTGACCGAGGGCGGCGCCAAGCTGATGGATTTCGGCTTAGCCAAGCCGCTGGGCATGCAGGCTTCATCTGCGGGATCGGGAGCGGCCCCGCCATCATTTACTGCCGCGGCGACTTTAAGCGGGCCAAGTCCGCTGTCGCCGCTGACCACGGCGGGCAGCGTGATCGGGACGATTCAATACATGTCTCCCGAGCAAATCGAAGGCAAAGACGCGGACGCCCGCTCTGACATTTTTGCCTTCGGCGCAGTGCTGTATGAAATCGTTGCGGGTAAGCGGCCATTTTCGGGCAAGAGTCAGATTTCGCTGGCGTCTTCAATTCTCGAAAGCGACCCCGAGCCGGTTACAAAAATTAAGCCGCAAACGCCGCCGGCGTTCGAACACGTGATCAGGACCTGCCTTCAGAAAAATCCGGAAGACCGTTATCTTGCCGCACACGACATCAAGCTCGAACTGCAATGGATTGCCGCGGATCGGTCGGCAGTTGTAGCTCCGCAGAAAGAAGCGTTGCAAGCAACGTCTCTGCGAGCGCGGGCGGGCTGGGCAGTAGCTTTGCTGGTTGCGATTGCTCTTGCAGCAGCGGCTGGATTCTTCTTCCACCGTCCGGCGCAGTCCGCTCAAGCCATCCGCACGGTTATCGA
>JASIKQ010000057.1 GCA_030049565.1 Candidatus Sulfotelmatobacter sp. | reverse complement strand
GATTTGCAAAAAGAGCTCTCGACCTTCGAGCGCCGCACTCCTAAATCTGCCGAAGCGCATAAGAAGAATCTCAAACGTATTCCTTTAGGCGTTGCCAGCAACTATCGCCACTACGAGCCTTGGCCCATCTTCGTGAAAGATGCCCGTGGCAGCAAGTTTCGCGATCTCGACGGCAACGAATACATCGATTACAACCTGACCTTCGGCGCGCTCATGGCCGGACACTGTCATCCTGCAGTGATGAAAGCCGTCGAAAAGCGTCTCTCGACGGGAACAATGTTCGGCATGCCGCACGACATGGAGTGGGAGCTCGCCGAAGAAATCTGTCTGCGCTTTCCTGTCGAGATGTGCCGCTTCGGCAATAGCGGAACCGAAGCCACCATGCACGCCATTCGCTTGGCCCGCGCCGCCACCGGTCGCGACAAGATCATCAAATTCGAAGGCGCCTACCACGGCCTGCACGACTCCGCTCTCGTCAGCGTCAAGCCGCACGCTCCCGACTACGGAGACATCAACGCTCCCACTTCCGTAACCGGCGGCTTGGGCGTACCCAAGTCGGCGATCGCTAATGTTAAAGTTGCTACGTTCAATAATCTGGCAACCGTCGAGCGCCGTTTCCAGGAAAATCCTGGCGAAATCGCGGCCATCATCCTTGAACCTATTCTGATGAACGTCGGCCTTTGCCTGCCCGAACCCGGCTTTCTTAAAGGCCTGCGGGACCTCGCCACAAAAAATGGCGCGCTGCTGATCTTCGACGAAGTAAAAACCGGAGCCAAGCTCGGCTGGGGTGGCGCATCAGAATATTTCAATGTGATCCCCGACATGATCTGCCTCGCCAAATCCATCGGCGGAGGCTTCCCGCTCGCCGCCTTTGGCGCCAGCCGATCGGTGATGGATCTTATTTCACAGCACAAAGTTTTCCACGGCGGCACCTACAACACGAATCCGGTTTCGATGGCCGCAGGTCTCGCCACATTCCGCGAAGTGCTCACGCGCGACAACTACGCGCACGTTGGCAAGCTCGGTAAAAAACTCGCGGATGGATATCGCAAGATCATCGCCAGAGCCGGCCTGCAGGCCTACATCGCGCAGGCTGGAGCCAACGGCGCGCTCATGCTGTATCCGAAGGAAATTCGCAACTATCGCGACTGGACCACCGTCGATATCGATCTGTGGCGCCACTATTGGTTCGGCATGGTCAACCGCGGCGTCATGCCGCAGCCGTATTGGTGGGATGAGCAGTGGACGATTTCGGTGCAGCACATCGAGGCCGACATCGACAAGCATCTGGCCGCCTTCGACGACATCGCGGCATCACTCGCCAGGGCGCAACAGGAGCGCGCGGGCCAGCCGGTGCTGGCTGCGCACTGACCGCGCGTTTGTAAGGCAGGCGCTGTTGCCCGACGGAAAGATTTTGAGACGGACGTTCTTCGTCCGGCGAAGGAGCTGGGCGAGCCGCGCGATACGTTCGCGCTGTTTGCGACGTAAGAACCGCGCGGTTGGCTCGCATCCTTAGCGTTTCTTATCACGAGGAAGATTGCCGGACCCCACCCAACCCGCCCCTCACCTCATCCGCGCCCTCGGTCGCCGCGATCTTGTCCTGTTCTTCGTCGTTGCGGTCTTCAATCTGAACGTCGTTCCATCCATCGCGGCTAATGGCGGCGTCACCATCTGGCTCTGGATCATTTCGCTTCTTCTTTTCTTCTTTCCTCAAGGCATCGCCGTCATCGAACTCGCCCATCGCTATCCCGGCGAAGGAGGAGTCTATCTCTGGGCCAAGGAAGTCTTCGGCGACTTCCACGGTTTTCTCTCCGGCTGGTGCTATTGGACCAACAACATGCTCTATGTGCCGACCATCATGCTTTATTTCGTTGGTGTCTCGGTTTACACCCTCGGCCCCAGTCATCAGGCTCTCGCCGATAACAAGATCTTCGCTTCGGTTGCATCGCTGGCCCTTCTCGCCCTGCTCACTTTCTTCAACATTCTGGGCCTCGGCGTCGGAAAGTGGATTAACAATTTCGGCGCCATCGGAACCTTTCTCGCTGCCGGTGCGCTCATCGTTCTCGGCGTCATCATCTTTTCGCGCTTTGGCACTTCGCTCTCCGCGGCCGATTTCAAAATCCCAGCTAACCCCCGTTTCGTTCTGAACTCTTTCGGTGTTATCTGCTTTGGTCTTATCGGCCTCGAACTCGCCTCTGTTATGGGAGACGAAATCAAGGATCCCAGCCGAACGCTTCCGGGAGCGGTTGCCTGGGGCGGAGTTCTTTCGGGCGCGCTCTACCTCGGAGCCACGCTCACAATTCTCATCGCGATCGGCAAGAACGTGAATGTGTTGCAGGGAATCGTGCAAGCGGTCAGCGGCATGGCCGGCCGCATCGGCCTCGCATGGGTCACAATTCCATTCGCGGTTATGCTCAGCGTTTCTATTGCCGGCATCGGATCGGCCTGGATCGGCGGCTGTGCCCGCATTCCCTTCGTCGCCGGCTTGGATTCCTACATGCCCTCGTGGCTCGGCAACATTCATCCCCGCTATGGCACGCCCTACGCCGCATTGATCGTCCAGGGCATCGTTTCGGCCGTGCTCGTGAGCTTAAATTTCGCCGGGGCCGGTGTTCAGGAAACTTTTCAGAAACTGCTTTCCCTCGCCGTCTTCCTGAATCTCGTGCCTTTCGTGTACATGTTCGCGGCTCTGGTGCGCTTCGCCGCAACCGAGAACCGTCCCCGCGGCCGATACGGCCGCGTCACTCTGTTCCTTGCCGGATGGTCCGGTTTGCTCACGGCTATCCTCGGTATGGCGCTGGTGTTTTTTCCCGCGCAACAGATCACATCGCTGTGGTCGTATGAGCTATGGATGTGTGGCGGAACGCTGTTCTTCGTCGGCCTCGCCGCTTTTTTCTTCTTCGTCTACGGCCGCAGAAAGGGTTTGCAGGCGCGCGCCTTCAGCCGCGCCGTACAGCAGCCAGAACTCAAGCGGCTTTAGCCGCTGGACATATGCGATTTTGGGTGGCGCAGCGCTTCAGCGCTGCGATAGAGATTGCAAACTTAGTGGGGGCTTCAGCCGCTGAGGTGCAGGAGGTTCACAATGCCCGCCGGAGTCACTGCCGACGTTAAAACCTACCAGATGTTCATTAACGGCGAATGGGTCAACAACAAATCCGGGAAGACCTTCGCCGTCTACGATCCCTCCACGGAAGAAATCATTGCCCAAGTTCCCGACGCTAACGCAGATGACGTCAACCAGGCGGTTTCCGCCGCGAAGGCTGCTTTCGAAGACGGACCATGGGCCACCACCACCGCCCAGGAGCGCGGCCGTGTCCTCTTCCGCCTGGCCGAAAAAATTCGCGCGAACTCCGCCGTGCTCGCGGAACTCGAATGCCGCAACACCGGCAAACCAATAGTCGAAGCCGAATTCGACATCAACGATGCCGCCACGTGTTTCGAATACTACGGCGGCCTGGCGACAAAGGTTGTCGGTTACGTCAACCCCGTCCCCGACAATGCGATGTCGCTCTCACTGAAAGAGCCGGTCGGCATCGCCGGACAAATCATTCCGTGGAATTATCCGCTGCTGATGGCAGCATGGAAACTGGCGCCGGCCATTGCCGCAGGATGCACATGCGTACTCAAACCCGCCGAGCAAACTCCGCTCACTGCGCTCGAACTCGCGAAATACTTCGCCGACTGCGGATTGCCTCCGGGCGTAGTCAACATCGTCACCGGCTTCGGCGAGACCGCAGGCGCCCCGCTGGTGCGGCATCCCGACGTGAACAAGATCGCCTTCACCGGCAGCGCCGCCGTCGGCAAAATTATCGTCAAACAAGCCGCCGACACGGTGAAGCG
>JASIKQ010000558.1 GCA_030049565.1 Candidatus Sulfotelmatobacter sp. | reverse complement strand
TGTTATCAGCCGCCCTCCGGGGCTATTCCTTCACTCTCCGCTGGTGCGTGCTGGGGATGCGCATGTCTTCGCGGTACTTGGCTACGGTGCGGCGCGTGACCTGAATGCCTTGCGATTGTAGAATCCGCGTGAGCTGCTCGTCGGTGAGCGGGCGCGCGGGGTCTTCCTCATCGATTAATTTCTTCACGCGGCGTTTCAGAATCAGCAGACTGGTGTTGCCGCCTTCCGGCCCCTGCACGCTTTCGCTGAAAAAGTAGCGAAGCTCGAAAACTCCCTGCGGCGTGTGCACGTACTTGCTGGCGACGGCGCGGCTCACGGTGGAGGGATGCACGCCGATTTCTTCGGCGACCTCTTTGATCATCATGGGCTTCAGGTAGTCGATGCCTTTTTCCAGAAATTCGTACTGGCGGGCGACGATGGAGTGGCAGACTTTGGTGATGGTTTGCTTGCGCTGCTCGATATTCTTAATGAGCTGGATGGCGCTCTTGTAGCGCTCTTTGACGTAATCGCGGGTATTTTTGTCGTTGCCGTCACGGGTGAGCAGGCGTTTGTAGGCAGGGTTGAGACGAAGTTGCGGGAGGTCGTCGTCGTTCATGAGGACGAGCCATTCGTCTCCGTGCTTGACGAAGGCGACGTCGGGTTCGATCAGCCGCGCCTGGACCTTGTTGTATTGCAGGCCGGGACGCGGATCGAGCGTGTGGATGTAATCGACGGCGTGCTGGACGGCTTCGAGCGGACGTCCGATGGCCTTGGCAATGTCTTTGAGCTGCTTGCCTTGCAGCGCTTTCAGATGCTGATCGACGACGGCGACGGCATCGTTCAAAACCTGGGCTGTGCCGTTGACAGGCTTATCGCCGTTTTTGTGGTTCGCGAGTTGATGCTGATGATGCCGAAGCTGGCGCAAGAGGCACTCGCGAAGATCGCGGCAGGCCACACCGGGAGGATCGAGCTGGCGAACGACTTCGAGGGCTTCGTGGAGGTCGGTAAGCGTGAAACCAGGTTTGTAGACTGGATGTGCGGCGGCAAGCGCTTCGGTCCCGGGCGCAGCGGCTGCCGGGGATCTCCCGCTCAATGATTCAGCTCGCGGAGCTATTTCGTCGGCTGCAACCGCCGTACCTCCCGTGATCCCGTACGAATCGGCGGTAACGGTTGGATTCAGGCCCGGGGTGACAGGCGTTAGGCCGGCGATTTCCTCAGCGATCAACTCCTGATTGATGAGTTCGTCGGTGTTGCTGGAGACGGAGCCCGACGTTTTTTGAGATGCATTCTTCGATGTCTCGCCAGTTGTTAAGTCCGCCGCAATGCCCAGAGCGGCAGCCTCGCTGACGATGTTTTTGGCGGCGGCAGCATCGGCTTCCGGCGGCGCGGGCGGGGCTATCCCCAGCATTTCTTCGTCAGTGGCGATCAGGTAACCGTCTTCGTTCAGGTTGCCGATGATCTCTTCGGCGGCTTCGCGCACTTCGGGTCGCAGGCTAAGCGCGCCGACTTGCCACATCAAGTGATCGGTAAGTGTGGTGGGTTTCGACAGGAAATTCTCGAATGACGGGCGCTCGATTTCCTCCATCTCGCCGCGGGTGCGATAGCCAGGATCGAGGTAATCCTGGAAGAACGAGCCAAAGTCGATTTCTTCGAACGGATCCTTCTTTTCGACCGCAGTGATGGGATTCTCGTCTGGCGTGGCCTGCGCGGCGCGTTCGCGGTCTTCTTCTTTGCGTCCAACCTCGTCGAGCAAGGGCACCGATTCATCGAGTTCTTCGAGGACGGGATTCTCGACCATCTCGGCGTTGATCATGTCCTTGAGCTCAAGCTTGTTGAGCGCGAGAACGGAGACCATCTGCACGAGGCCCGGCGTGAGGATCTGGCGCTGGGAAAGTTTGACGCTCAGTTTGTGCTGTAGCAGGACCATGTTTCGAAAAATCGATGTTTCAAAGTTTCAGAGTTTCAAGGCTCGTTTTATCTGTTGATCGTGTTTGTCTGTTTCCAACGCAAGCAGCTGCAAGCTTTGCGTGAGAGCATCCAGGCGTTCGCCCACCCGCCCGAGACGGCCACTAATCTGCCGGTCGTGCTTTTCCGTTTCGAGCGCCATCAGCTCTAAGTTTCGCGTCAAAGCTTCCAACCGTTGATCAATCGTCATCGCCAATTACCCTTCTTATTTGGCAGTGTGGAAGTTCCCGCAGCTCACACCAGCGAGAAACTTTCCCCCAGATACACGCGCCGTACTTCCGGATCAGCCGCCAGCTGACTTGGCTGGCCGTGGCGGAAGATTCTGCCCTCGTCGATGATGTAAGCGCGATCCGTCACAGACAGCGTTTCGCGCACGTTGTGATCCGTAATCAGAACTCCGATGCCGCTTGCCCGCAGGCCGCTGATGATCTTCTGCAAGTCGAGCACGGCGATGGGGTCGATCCCGGAAAATGGCTCGTCCAGCAAAATAAAGGTTGGGCTAATGCACAGGCAGCGGGCGATTTCCACGCGCCGCCGTTCACCGCCCGACAGCGCATAACCGCGATTATGGCGGATATGCTCGAGTCCCAACTCGTCGATAAACTTTTCCATCTTCTCGCGGCGCTCGTGCCATGACATCGGTTGCACTTC
>JASIKQ010000557.1 GCA_030049565.1 Candidatus Sulfotelmatobacter sp. | reverse complement strand
ATAATTATCCCTGTGGGGCGTATTGTCTCTAAAGCATAGCGGCAAACCATCGCGCTGCAAAGAGAAGGTGACCCATGGAGAATTACGGGAGTAACATGAAGGAGAAGGCGGAAAAGCCCTTCTACAGCCGAAATTGGCAGGTTAATTCTCGCCGTTCGCGGAGCAGTTCCAGCATGAACAGGAAGCGTGAGGAATTGGTTGCCCTGATCGCTGTCATCTTACTATCCGCTCCGGTATTTGCCCGAACTCAAGCCGCGCCTCTGCAGGCTCCCTCGAGCGCCTATCAGCCGAAATTTCCCGGAGACCCCGCGCGCTCTGATTCTGAAGCCGCCGCGCTCGCCTACATGCGCGTGGTCATCCGCGCCCAGCGCCAGTTCAACAAACAGTACGGACATTACGCCACCACCCTCAACGAACTTGTCCACTCCGGCTCGTTCACCAAGCGCATGGTCGATCCCAACCGCGGCGACTATACCGTCGGCTTCAAAGGCAAGAATGACAGCTACGTTCTCACCATGACGCCGAACCATGTCGACGGCGAGCACCGGTCGTTCTATGCCGACGAGGATGGCAAAATCCACGCGGATGAAGAAAAGCCCGCGGACGACAAATCGCCAGTAGTGAAATGAAGTGAGTGCGCACGTGTCCCGCCTGTCATCCTGAGAGCAGCATCAGCTTCGCGAACGCGAAGCTGACGCGAAGCCGAAGCGCCTGCCCTGAGCTTGCCGAAGGGACCCCACGTTTGCATTTGCCCGACATCGCCGCCAGCGTGCATTTCCACTACAAAGCACGCCTTGCGCGGTCCTGGCCTGGCCCCGGGCACGGATCCATCACCTGACCTCGGTTATGATGGAGAGAGAAATTATCAAAAGCAGACAAGAAACGGAGGAATCATGCCCCTAACCATCGGCGCTCCGGCGCCCGAATTTTCGTTGAAGGATCAGGATCAGAGAGAAGTAAGGCTCAGCGATTACCGTGGCAAGAAGCGGGTTGTGCTCGTCTTCTACCCACTCGACTGGAGCCCGGTATGCACCAAAGAACACGCTTGCTTCGTCAACGACATGAAGCAATTCGATCAGCTCGACGCGCAGGTGCTCGGCGTTAGTATCGACAGTGCCTATTCACACAAGGCCTACGCCGACAAGATGGGCATCCGCTACCCGCTGCTCGCCGACTTCCACCCGCGTGGCGCGGTTGCCGCGAAGTATGGCGTCTACCTCGAAGACAAAGGCATAACCGGGCGGGCGATTTCCATCATCGACCGCAACGGCAATCTGGCCTGGCAGAAGAATTACGACATTCCGGTCGTACCCGATATCCAGGAAGTGTCGAAAGCGCTGGAGGGAGTGAAGTGAGCGCCCCTTAGAGCGGATTGCCCCATCCCCGTCGCACCGTTTGCGACAGAGCCTGCCCTGAGCGCAGTCGAAGGGATGGGGACCTTGACTTCCTTTAACTCTTCCAAAATCCAGAAACTCCACCGCCTAACGCTCGCCTAAGTTCCCGCTCTGATCTCCGCCACTTTGCCGTCTCTATACGTCACCACCAGCGGCTTCCCTCCATTCGGATAGCGCACCGTCTTCTCTTCCGTCGTCGCGCCCGGATCGGGGATTCCCATGCCCACGGCAAAATCCGCCTGCAATTCATTCATGCCCGGCTTAACCTGATGCTGCTCGACCGCCTGCCACACATCCGCCGGCCAATGCTTGTACAACTCATGGGGATCTTCGATATAAAACATTTCATCCGAATAAATCTTGTACTGCCCATCGCTCTCAAAGCCGATCGGCACCGCGTAGCTGTGTCCATCTTTTTCAAACAGGGCTACAACCTGTTTTCGTCCGCCGGGCGCAGCAACGGCGATCGCATCTTTAATATCCAGCCGCTCCAGAGGTCCCAGCGTTCCTTCCTCATGGGAGAAATCGACTTTCTTCACTACCGGAACATATCGGTAGTAAGTGTAGCGATATCCTTCTTTCACCCAGACCGGTTGCTGCGTCAACTCCCTCGCCGAATTCAAGTCGTAAGGATGCAGCTTCTTCGGCGTGACGTAGTAATCCGGATTCGCATAGCCGAGGTTCTTCGCCTGGATCTTCTTTAGCTCGGCCAGGTAATCCTCATGGCGCTCATATATGATGTATCCCGCGCGCGCGCCCGCGATCACGATGGCCACTGCCAGCGCCAGTTGAATCTTCTTTTTCGTTTCTTCAGTCATCCTGGGCACACTTTAACAAATTGTTCCGCATGCGCCGAGATAGTGACTCATTTGGATGCCGCCCGCGCACCGCCTTCGCACATGAATCGATGGCTAGCCCGTAAGACCGTTAAGAAACGCATCCAATTCCTTCGGCAACTCGCTTTTCAATGCGATCGTCTCACCCGTTCGCGGATGCCGAAATTCCAGCTCGGCCGCGTGTAAGAAATTACGCCCCAAAGTGACGGGTACTCCATCATTCTCGCGATTCTTGTGAGTGAACTTGCCCTGAGCTTTTTGAGCAGGTGGGAAATGTGATCTCAGCTCGCGCGGCGCCCCGTACGTCGTATCCCCCACCACCGGATGCCCCATCGCCGCCATATGCACGCGAATCTGGTGCGTCCGGCCGGTGTCGATCTTCACATCGAGCATTGTGAATTTCCCCAATGGACTATCCAGCCGCCGTACCACGCAATAATGCGTAACCGCAGGGCGTCCACCTGCCCGCCGCGTAGTCATTCGCGTGCGCCGCACACGGTCGCGGCTGATGCTCTGATCGATCGTGCCTGAATCTTTTTTCATCCAGCCGTGTACCAGGGCTATGTATTTCTTCTTCACCTCGCGTGCCGCAAACTGAGCGGCCAGATCGCGATGCGCCTCCTCATTCTTGGCCACCACAATGAGTCCGCTGGTTTCTTTATCCAGACGGTGGACAATCCCCGGCCGCAAGTCCCCGCCGGCCACTGACAAAGCCGGCATATGATGCAGCAGTGCAT
>JASIKQ010000556.1 GCA_030049565.1 Candidatus Sulfotelmatobacter sp. | reverse complement strand
AGGCGCAATCACTGAGCTGTGCGCAATGTTGAGATCCCCAAGGCGGCGGCTCGAGCCAGACTCCACGGCAGGTGGCGGAGCGATCACAGCCGGCTGCGGGGCTTCGAGAACTTTCTGCGATGCGGTGTTCAGGTCGGGTGGGGGTGCGATGACGGAGCGCTCCATCGGGGGGGCGAGGCGCGGTATCTCCGAAGCGGGAGCGACGGGTGCGGGGCCGATCGGCATCTGTGGGCGAGGCGTTCTTTCCAGCAGCGCAATCATGTTGGGTGTATCCACGTCATGCGTCAATTGGATATTAGGCGGAGTGACGATGGTTTGCGAGTGGTTGTCGGGCCCCGGCGGCACGGAAATGATCGGCTGGGCCGAGTATTCGGGATCGGATTTGCGGGCGAGAGCGGAATTTGAACGGCGAGTATCGAGCGGCGGCAAATATTCGGAGGGCGAGTAGTAGACAACGTCGGCGTGGCTGAATGCGGGATGAACGGTGGCGTGAGGTTGCAAGGCGAGGAATTGCGAAGCTTCCCAAATCGCTACGAGCACGAGAACGTGATATGTAGCGGATTGCCGGAAGCGGCGCCAGGGCAACCGGCGGTTGACGAAAACGTCTGGCCAGAAAGCGGCAATCGGCAGGCCGAGTTCGGGCCGGCGAAAGAGCTCGCAAAGATTCTGCAGGAAGACGCCAGACCAGGGTTCGGGCACAACCAGGAGGGCCAGCTCCGGAGCCGGTGGTTCAGTCTCTGCCAAATGTAGGGATCCCGGAGCTTCGCGCATCCTTCCATGTTAGAGGGAAAACCGTTGTTCGGGGTACCCAGAAGGCCCTGTGAAAATGGGATCGTTTTGGTGGGGTGAGAAAATCGCATTGTTTGCACCGCTGATGCAACCTTTTCATTGACCCCACAGGTTCTAAACGCGGGGCCACAACTCAGATCGATGTCTTTGTATGCAGGATTTCATCGCATTGCTGATCGCGTAAGGTCAGCGGCGGTTGAACTTGCAATCGCGTCAGCGCGTCGGAAATGTACCGGTCCGACATGATGCATACCGCTCGAAGATTGAGCGAGTTTTCCAACCGGAGCGAACAGTGCTGGTCTGTTTGCGCCTCAAACGCCACTGCGTACTGATCGTTTCAAGCTGCGCAGCATCGGAAAGACGCTTCGGTAAGGGACGCAAGCCCACTGCGCGGTCAGGCGATCCGTGCCTCTGGTTCGGTGATCGCAGTGCGGAGATCGTTCAGGAACATTGCCGCGCGAGCGCCATCGACGATGCGGTGATCGCAAGACAGAGTTAGAGTCATCATTGGGCGGACGGAAGGCGTGTGGTCGATGGCCACCGCTCGGTTCGAAATGGTGCCCACAGCAAGAACTGCCGCCTGCGGTGGGGTGATGATGGCGCTGAATGAGTCGACTTGGTGCATCCCAAGATTACTGATGGTGAACGTAGCGTCGGCAATATCGGCGGGGCGCAACTTGCCGGCACGCGCGCGGTCAGCAAGATTCCGCCTCTGCATCGCAATTTCGGGAAGTTTCGCGCTGTGTGCGTGGCGGATTACTACGGCCACGACTCCGTCATTCACCGCCACAGCAACTGCCATATTCACATAATCGTGGAGCAAGATGTCTGCGGGGCTCCAGCTTGAGTTCAATCGTGGGTGCTTGAGCAAAACCCGAGCCGCCAACGCGACGAGCAGATCGGTATGGGTAATGCGAATGTTCTGCGCGCGCTGAATCTCTGTAGCCAGCTTTTCCCGATAATCGTTAAGAGCAGTGGCTTCGATTTCCCGCGAGACGAAGAAGTGTGGGACGGTGGTCCAGCTCTGCGTGGTGCGTTCGGCCATCAGTCGTCCGATGGTGCTGGGGATTTCGAACTTCGCTGACCGATGCTCGACTGGCGCGTTTTCCGAAGCGCCGGGCGCGCCGGTGCCTTGCACGTCCAAGGCTAAAATTTCGCCGCCAGGGCCGGAGCCGCGCAGGTTCGCAATGTCCACACCCAACTCTTTTGCCAGACGGCGCGCCTTGGGAGAAACTCTCGCGCCTTGCGTGGCAGAAAGTTGCGCAGTTCTGGCTGTGGGCGAAGCAGTATGGGATTCGCTTTTTGCTCTCGCTGCCGGCGCGGAACCTGCTGGGTTATTTTCTGCTGGTGCCTTTTCGCCAGGAGCCACGATCCAGGCGATAGTCTGTCCGACGGGAACTTGGGCGCCGGCTATCGCGGAGATTCCTGCTAGAATTCCGTCCGCGGGGGCTTCGACTTCCAGCACGGCTTTGTCGGTTTCGATGTCGAGAAGCGGCTCGCCTTTGCGGACGCGGTCACCCTCCCGCTTGCGCCAGGCAATGAGCTTGCCGGTTTCCTGCGCCATCTCAAGAGCGGGCATGACAACACTGAAGGCCATAATGTTTTTATTGGCGGATCTTTCACGACCGTAGAGACGTAGCTTGCTACGTCTATGCGTACAGCCATTACGAATGGTGGCGAGCAAGAGCTTGCAAGCAACGTCCCTTAAGAAACCCCTACGCGCTCGGTCTTCGCGCTGGCTTCGATCATATCGAGTACACGCTCACTGGGCGCAGTTTCAGTTTCTCTTGTCGTGGGCAGCGGTCCATTGACGGTGAAGTAATGTGCGCCAGCAACGAGCAACTCTTCCGCGGGAAAGCGCGTGATCACTTCGTGCCCGGTGGACGTGACAACGATTTCTTCCTCAATGCGCGCAGCGCTCCAACCGTCGGTGGAGGGCCAGAAAGTTTCTAGAGCAAAGACCATGCCCGGCTCGATCGTTACCGGATGGTCCAAAGAGACGAGTCGACTGATTACCGGCTTCTCCCAGATGGCGAGACCGATCCCGTGTCCATACTGCAGGGCAAAGCAGGCTTCTTCGTTGGGGAAGCCAAACTCTTGCGCTTTCGGCCACACTGCGGCAATTTCGGCCGTTGTGCGGCCGGGGCGAACAAGTTCAATTGCCGCGTCGAGATATTCGCGGCAACGCTTATACGCGTCAACCATCGCATGCGACGCGTAGCCCACCGTGAAGCAGCGGTAATAGCAAGTGCGATATCCCATGTAGGAATGCAGAATGTCGTAGTAGACAGGATCACCGGGGCGCAGCACGCGATCGGAAAACACGTGCGGATGCGGATTGCAGCGTTCGCCCGAAATTGCATTCACTGCTTCAACGTACTCCGATCCGAGATCGTACAAAACTTTGCTGACGAGGCCGACCGCTTCGTTTTCGCGCAGTCCGGGTTTCATGGCGCGGTAGAGTTCGTCGTACGCTGCGTCGACCATCATCGCGGAAGTGTTGAGCAACGAAATTTCGTCTTGCGTTTTGATAAGACGAGCCTCTGACATTAGCTGCTGTCCATCGACGACTCTTATTCCTTCGCGCTGCAGCGCAAATAGAACTGGTAGCTCGATAATGTCGATGCCGACCGGCTCTTTGTGCAGGCCACGCATCTCGAGTTCTATACGAATTTTCTTGGCGACATCTTCGGCACGTCCCATCTCCGGCGTCATGGCGCCACGCAGCATGGAAATTCCCGGACGAGAACGCTCACCGAGCCACGGGCAATTTAACTGATGATGCTTGGCGGCTGAGCCGAAATCCCACAGAATGGGTTCGCTATTCTGGGGCAGAAGCGTGAAGCGGTTGGCCTTGTCTTGCGCCCATGTGCCGATATGCGTGGAAGTGAGATAGCGCACATTGTTCATGTCGAAGCAGAGCAAAGCGCCCATCTCGGATTTCTTCAGCAGATCCTTCGCGCGCTGCAGGCGTTCGCGGCGCAGGCGATCGAAATCGATTCGCTGTTCCCAATCGACGGCCATGGCTCCATGAGTTTTGAGTGCCACGAGGTACCTCCTATTTCCTGCTTGTCATTCTGAGCGAAGCGAAGAATCCCTATGGTCGCAAGAGGCTATATGCGGGCAGGGATCCTTCGACTCCGCCCAGCCATTCGCTTCGCGCATGGCCTTACTCCGCTCAGGATGACAATCATGCGCGTCCGCACATCTGCCGCGCCGCCTGGAATACGTCTTGCTCCGTCGGCACCGTGGCGTCTTCCAGAGGCGGCGAGAACGGAATTGGAACGTGCATCGCGCTCATGCGCTTCACCGGCGCGTCCAGATCGTAGAATGCGCCTTCGGCGATCACAGCGGCAAGCTCAGACGTGACGCCGTAGCGGCCGTAGCCTTCATCGAGCACAATCACACGCGAAGTTTTCCTCGCCGACTCGATCAGAGTTGTTTCATCCAGAGGCCAAGTCGTTCGCGGATCGACGACTTCCGCGCTAATGCCTTCCTTTTCTAATAACTCCGCCCCACCGAGCGCGACCTGCACCATACTGCTGGTTGCTACGAGAGTGATGTCATCCCCGGCACGCTTCACATCCGCGACTCCCAAGGGAATCGTGTAATCCTCTTCCGGCACCGGTCCTTTGAGCTTGTACATCATTTTGTCTTCGAAGAAGACGACCGGGTTCTCATCGCGGATCGCAGATTTCAGCAGACCTTTGGCATCGT
>JASIKQ010000555.1 GCA_030049565.1 Candidatus Sulfotelmatobacter sp. | reverse complement strand
TGCCGTTCAATGCCCTGCCGGATGTGCCGCGTCGATTGTCCATGCCACACCACGTCCGCGAAATAAGTGGATGCATGGTTGAAGGCCGCAACGCGAATCCGCGGGTCATGCGCGGCGGCAATAAATGCGTAGCACGATCCCAGGCTCGTGCCTGCAATGCCCAAGCGCGTGTAACCCCGCTGCTCGAGCCAATCGAGGCAGCAACGAATATCCACCACGCCCTGGCGCACGGCATCGATGGTGCGGCCGATGTTGGCGGAGACGGCATAATCGGCGCGGCCGATTTCAGCGGGCATGCGGATATCGTGATATGGCATCGACATCCGCAGTACCGCAATGCCCAGCATATTCAGCACACGGCAAAGGCCCGTATAAGCGATTGCGTCCGCGTTCCAGTGCGGCAACAGTACAATCGCCCGCCGGCCCCGAGCGGGGAACCAGCGCGCATTGACAAGGTTATTCTCCGCATAGGGCGTGTCTATCGGCGAAGTGAAACGCAGAAATTGCGCGCACGTTCCTCTCACTTTATTTTCAAGCCGCGGATCGGGAACTTCGCGCGTCGAGAAAACTTTTACTTCGCGCTTTTCCAGCCGGAAATCGGTCGGCCGCGCATAGGAATAGAATTCATCGCTTGCCGCCACAATGCGGTGATTAAAAGCAATGAAGAATTTCGCCGGATCATTCGCCGCCAGTGACGGCGCGCAACCGTTTTGGCAAGGCCAGTTTCGTGCCCACTCCAGACCCCACTCCAGCGGACGCACCACGCGGTTGTTATCCACCGACGTGAGCCGGTGTTCCCAGTCGTACATGTATTTGGCGTAGCGCGAGGGCATTTCATATGTACTTTAGCAAGCGAGAACGGATCACCGTTAGCTGGCGCCAGCCAATGGTTGCAGCAGCGCGGTGAAGCAACGTGTGGGGCGGGTGAATGGGCGCGAGCAAGATCATCGACCTGTTTTGCAGTCGTCTCACTCAAACTGTTCGTTCCCACTCAGACTGTCATCCCGACGGGGCGGACGAGCAGCTAACTCTCATATCTCCGCGGCACCCGCTTCGAAATATTGCACAGAATTTCATAAGGCGAGCTGTTGGCCAGACGGGCATGTTCGAGCGCATCGACGCTTAATCCGTCGAGTGTTCCCAGCAGAATCACTTCATCCCCGACCGTAATTCCGGGAATGCCGGTCACGTCCACCAGCGTGAGATCCATCGAGATGCTGCCCACAATGGGCGCGTAGTGGTCGCGCACGATCACGCGCCCGCGATTGGAAAGCTGGCGATTGTATCCAACGGCATAGCCCACGGGGAGCACTGCCACGTGCGCCGGAGCTTTGGTCACGTAAGTTCCGCCGTAGCCCAGAGCCTGATTAGCAGCAAAGTTGCGCAGCGACAAAATGCGCGTTTTCCACGTGAGAACCGGCTTCACCGGCAGCCGCAGCGTGCCTCCGCTCACTTCTCGCCCCGCTCGCTGAAACGGCAGATAATATCCATACAGCGCAACGCCTGGCCGCACCATGTTGTTCCAGGTTTCGCGCCGCGAAATCAGCGCGCTGGTATTGGCCACGTGAGCCAATGTGGGATCGAATCCCGCCGCTCGCACCATGCGTTGCGCTTCCTCAAAGCGCCGCTCCTGTTCGGCGACCGAAGGCGCGTCCATAATTTCCGATGAAGCCAGATGTGTAGAGATGCCTTCGACAATCAGATGGGGCGACGCCGCGAGAGCTTTCAGCACGCTGGGGAGTTCGGCGAGTGCGACTCCCAATCGTCCCATGCCCGTGTCCACTTTCAAATGCACGCCATGGAGCGTGCCCGCGGATGCCGCCGCATTTTCCAAAGACTCGATGTGCCACGGCTCCCAAACCGTAGGCGTCAGCCGCAAGTGCACGATCTCGTTCTCTTCCCCGCGCCAGAAACCGGTCATCAGCAGAATTCGCGATTCGATGCCCGCCTCGCGCAGCGGAATCGCCTCATCCAGCGAGGTCACGCCCAGCCACTTTGCGCCTTCCGCCTGAAGAGCGCGCGAACACTCCACCGCGCCGTGGCCGTAGGCATCCGCTTTGACTACCGCGCAGACGGTTATCCTCGCGCCCACATGTTTTACGACGGTGCGGAAGTTTTGCCGCAAATTGGCCAAAGAAACTTCAGCCCACGTCGGCCGCGTCGCCACGCGGCTTAAAACTTCAACTGTAGTTGCCACAGAAGTCGATTATAGCGGTGAGCGCGCGAGCGCCGAGGTTACGCTGGGGCTACTCCCGCGCGGATCACTGCCGAACCGGCGAATCAATCCCCGGCCAGCGAAAAGTTCACCGTAATCTGTGTCTCCACCTCGACCGGCTCGTGATTCAGCATGTAGGGCCGATAGCGCCACTGGCGAACGGCGTCAATTGCGGCTCGCACCAGCATCGGATGTCCGGAAAGAATCCTTAGATTTTCAATATTGCCATCCTTGCTGATCGTTGCCTGCAGCGCCACGGCTCCCTGAATGCGAGCGCTTCTCGCCAGCAGCGGATAGATTGGCAGAACTTTGCGAATCAGATCACCTTCGTTCATGTGCGAGATGCGAAGCGGAGGCGCTGGCGGTAAATACGCCGTCGGCATAACCGACCGTGTGCTCTCCCCAAGCGAGTTCAGCACCCCGCTGGCACTGCCCGGCCCTGCTGCTCCAGGGATTCCCGGGCCGTAACCCAGAAGCTGTGGCGCAGTCTCATCGCCCGTGGAGGACTGAGGCCGCCAGAATCGGGTTGAGGACGGCCTCAGAGTAATGGCGAAAGAATTGAACGGAGTCCTTGTCGTGCCAGACCTCCCTCTTGCCTGCCCTGTATCTCCCGGCTGGCCCAAACTGACAGGAACCGAAAGTTGATGAAGCAGTGGCGTTCCCATCGGCCGAAGCAGTGGCAGGACAAGCAAGATTCCCACCGCCAGAACCTGCAAGCCCAATGATGTTAGCGTGGTCAATCCGCGGCGTGAACGTACCTCCCACGATGAGTCGAGACTTGTTCCGAACATGGTGTCCTCCTCGCTGTAATCGCGATCACTGCTCGCGATTACAGCTAAGGACACCGAAAGCTACCGCCCGAGACGAACTGTCGCAAAATAAAAACGCAAAATAAAAAGGCCGCGCTGCCGCGGCCTTTTGGAACTTTCTCGGCACCCATGGTGTCGAGAACAACGTTGTCGCAGAAAAATGTCTCGCCGAAAAACTATTTCGGCTGCTGACTCGCAGGCGGAGTCGTCGCCTTCGGTGCAGCCGGCCTCGCGGATGCCGGCTTCGGCGCCGCTCCTTGAGCCGCCGGCGGCGGCACGCCCGACTGCGTGTTGTAAGCCTCGACCACGGCACGAGTAATATCCCCGCCCTCGCCGTACCACAGGATTGGGCTCTGCGGCCACGGATTCGACGTGTCTACGATCATGGCGTAGCCGTTGTCCTGCGCGTGTTTCACGATGACCGGCGCCATCTTTTGCAGGATGCGCTGAAAAATTTCCTTCTGCTGATTTTGCGCGTCTTCCTGCGCGTCCTGCACCGAGCGATCGAACGACTTCTTTTTTGTCTCGATCTGCTTGACCAGATTGGCGCGCGAGTCTTCGTTCAATTTGTCGCCCTGGGTTTGCAGTTGCTTCTGCAAAGCCTCAAGCTCGTCGTTCTCCGACTTCAGCTCGTTTTGTTTCGGCTCGAGCTTTTTTTGCAGGGCTGCGAAGTCGCGCTGGCCTTCATTGCTGCCGAGCACAGCTTGCTCAATGTTGATGGTGCCAACTTTAGTGCCCGTTCCGGTCGCAATGGTTGACGAGGGCTTCGCTGCCGCAGGCGCAGTTGGCGCAGGCTCGGCGGACGAAGCCGAAGGCGCGGCGGGCAGGGTATTGCCGGCCGCTGCGGGAGTCGTGCTCCCCGCCTGGGCCGATACACAAATCGGCAACGCTGAAATCGCCACCGCGGCAATCAAAAGCGCAGGCGCAATAGCCGCCATCGAACG
>JASIKQ010000554.1 GCA_030049565.1 Candidatus Sulfotelmatobacter sp. | reverse complement strand
CCGCACGCATGCACCCTGGGGTCTGGCGGGAGGCGAAGATGGGGAACCGGGCAAGACCTCGGTAATCCGTGAAGATAGCTCAACGGAAGTATTCCCGGGGAAATTCAGCACTCGACTGCGCCGCGGCGAGCGCATCCGCATTGAGTCGCCCGGAGGCGGAGGCTGGGGCAAACGCGCCATCGGTGTTGATTAATCACGCAAGCGAGAGTAAATCTTGACGGTGCGGTAGCAGTCGGCCAAACGCCATCGAGAGATCAAGGAAAGGACGTTCCCTGTGCACATCGTCAAATCTGTCGAAGTATTTTCCGTCGCCAAGATTATGGCGATGATCCACGCCTGTTTAGGTTTAGTGGCCGCGCCATTCTTCCTGCTCATCGGGTTGATGGGCTCCGTGTTAGGCGAACGGAGTGGTCCGGTGGCAAGCATCTTTGGCGTTGGCTTTGCCATCCTTATGCCGTTTCTTTATGGCCTGGTGGGGTTCATCACGGGTCTCATCGGCGCTTTGCTATATAACTTGTTCGCCCGCTGGGTGGGCGGCATCGAATTAGAGTTGGAAATGAAGCCGGGGATCACGACCGCACCCTACCCGCTGGTGCCGCCGCAAACTCCAGTCGCCTAATTCGGAAGTTCCAGGAAGTGGATCAAAGGATGGAAAGGCGCGATGGCGCCGCAGAAAAAAAATAAGTCATGGATCTTGCTGCCCACTACCTCGAAGAAGCCCGCCGCCAGATGCGCGGCCACAAACGCATGGGCGAGGCCGCCATGGCTCAGCTTGGTGACGAAGATTTCTTCGTCACCATCGACCCTGAATCAAACTCCGTAGCGATCCTGGTTAAGCATATCGCCGGCAATATGCGCTCGCGCTTCACTGATTTCCTAACCTCCGACGGCGAGAAGCCCGATCGCTTTCGCGACCGCGAATTTGAAATCACTCCTGCGACCACTCGGGCCGAGGTAATGAAGTGGTGGGAGGATGGATGGAATCTCGTGCTGAGTGCAATCGAGTCGCTCAAACCAGAGGACGTGATGCGCAGCGTGACAGTCCGGGGCGAGCCGCACACTGTGCTGCAGGCGATTAATCGCCAGCTCGCGCACTACGCCCAGCATACGGGCCAGCTCGTGTTTCTGGCGAAACATCTGCGCTCGACCGAGTGGAAGACGCTGAGCATTCCACGCGGCAAGTCGGAGGAATTCAAGAAAGCGCCTGCGAAATCAGCTCGGGGATCGCTTCCTGAGAAGTGATATCAATGGCTCGGGGTGTTAGTCGGTATGCTTTTGGGCTCGAAGTCGTGAAAACCGGCCGTGGCTGAGAGGCCGTTCCTGCGCGGCGAAGTCCAGAGACCAGCGGTGCTAGAATCATAGGTTTTGTATTCCAGTCCGAATTCATAAGGTAGCCGTTATGCCAACCACCATGTCCGCAGTAGTTAAGCCCGAGGCCGCGCCCGGAGCAGATATCCGCGAAGTCAAGGTCCCCGCCTTCGGACGCACCGACGTTCTGGTCAAAGTCAAGGTTGCCTCCATCTGTGGCACCGACCTGCACATCTATAACTGGGACCGCTGGGCGCAGAAGCGCATCCATCCTCCCCTGATTCCCGGCCACGAATTCTGCGGCGAGGTTGCAGCCTTCGGCGACGAAGTCACCAGCGTGAAAGAAGGCGACTTCGTTTCGGCGGAGATGCACGTGGCCTGCGGCAAGTGTCTGCAATGCCGCACCGGCGAAGCCCACATTTGCCAGAATGTAAAAATTATCGGCGTGGACGCCAATGGCGCCTTCGCCGAATATGTGGTCATTCCCGAGTCAAACATCTGGAAGCTCGATCCCGCGATTCCGCACGAGTACGCATCCATTCTCGATCCGCTGGGCAACGCGGTACATACGGTCCTGGCCGGCGATATCGCCGCCAAAACCGTAGCCATTACCGGCTGCGGCCCCATCGGCCTGTTCTCAATCGCCGTTGCCAGAGCCTGTGGCGCGACTACCGTTTTCGCCATCGAAATCAACGAGCACCGGCGCAAGATCGCACGTGAGATGAAGGCCGATTACGTTCTCGATCCCGCCAAAGAAAAAGTCAGCTCGATGGTGCTGGAAAAAACCGGCGGCCTCGGCGTTGACGTCGTCCTCGAAATGGCTGGCCATCCCGACTCGATTCGGACAGCATTCGATATCGTGCGGCGTGGCGGCAGAATTTCTCTTCTTGGCCTGACATCAAAACCTATCCCGGTAAATTTCTCCGAAGACATTATTTTTAAGGGCATCACCATCCAGGGCATCAACGGGCGCCGCATGTATCAAACCTGGTATCAAATGACCGCGCTGCTGAAAGCCGGCAAGCTCGACCTGCACCCCGTCATCACCGACCGCATCCCAATGAAAGATTTTGGCAAGGCTATGGAGCGGTTGAAGACCGGAGAGGCGAGCAAGATTCTGGTGTATCCGAACGGCGTGAAATAGCTTCGTCAACTTCTCTGCCGCGGATTTGCGCGGATCTACGCGGATTAGAACCGTTCAGCCCGTCTTCGATTTTCTCGGCTCTTTCAAGGTATTAAACTGATTAGTTTGAATCCGCGTTCATCCGCGTGAATCTGCGGCAAAGAAGTTTCAAGAGGCACCATGACTACTGCAATCCGCACCAACCCTCTCTCCTATCTCACCGATCAACTCGACGAACTCAAGGCCAAGGGCACGCACTTTAAGCTGCGCGTGCTTGAAGATGAGCAGGCTCCGGTCTGCAGTTTCGACGGCAAGAAAGTAATTAATCTCGCTTCGAATAATTATCTCGGCCTGACGACGCATCCTAAACTGCGCGAAGCGGCGCTCGAAGCCACGCGCAAGTTCGGTGTGGGATCAGGTGCGGTGCGCACGATTGCCGGCACCATGCGTATCCACATGGAGCTGGAAGAGAAAATTGCCCGCTTCAAGAATGTGGAAGCCTGCGTGGTTTTTCAGTCGGGCTTCGCAGCGAATGCGGGCACGGTATCGGCGATTCTGGGCAAAGACGATTTCATCATCTCCGACGCTTTGAATCACGCTTCCATCATCGACGGCGCGCGGTTATCGAAGGCAAAGATTTTAGTGTTCGAGCACAAGAACATCGGGCAGGCGGAAGAAAAACTGGCAAGTGTGAAAAATGAGGCGGGCAAGAAGCTGCTGATCACTGACGGCGTGTTTTCGATGGATGGCGACATCGGCCCGCTGCCCGCGCTCTGCGATCTCGCAGAAAAATGCGGCGCCATCATGATGGTGGACGACGCGCACGCTTCCGGCGTGCTGGGCCGCAATGGCCGCGGCACGATTGATCATTTCAAGATGCACGGGCGCGTGGACATTCAAGTCGGCACGCTCTCCAAGGCCATCGGCGCACTCGGCGGATATGTCTGCGGCACGCGCGATCTCATCGATTTTCTTTATCACCGGGCGCGGCCGTTTTTGTTTTCGACTTCGCATCCGCCGTCAGTAGCAGCGACGTGTATCGCGGCATTCGACGTTCTCGAAAGCGAGCCGGAGCGGATGGAAAAACTTTGGGAGAACACGCGCTTCTGGAAAAAAGAACTGGGACTGCTCGGCTTCGACATCGGCGGCCGCACCACGCCAGCCAGCGAAACTCCGATCACGCCCATCATCATTGGCGACGGCAAGCTCACCATGGACTTCTCCCGCGAACTGTTCCATGAAGGCGTCCTCGGCACCGGCATTGCGTTCCCGACGGTTCCCGAGGGCAAAGCCCGTATCCGCACCATCATGACCGCGACGCATACGAGAGAAGAGTTGAGTCAGGCGATGGAGGTGCTGGGGAGGGTTGGGAAGAGGATGGGGATTCTCAGGTGATCAGTTTGTGCGGTAAACAATCTTCCCGCCAACAATCGTAGCCACTACCCTCCCGGTCAACTGCCATCCATCGAACGGCGTGTTGCGCGAGAGCGAGCGCGATTTCGCCGCCTCGAACGTCCAGCGTTTCTTGGGATCGAAGATGGTCATGTCGGCGAAGTTGCCGCGCTGGAGCGAACCGCGCCCGCGCAGATCGAAGACTCGCGCCGGACCGGCAGTGAAAAGTTCAACGATTCGCGTCAACGGAATCTTATGTTCCCGATGCAGCTTTGTGATCGCCAATGCCAGGGCGGTCTCGAGGCCGGTAATGCCGAAGGCGGCGTGCTCGAACTCGACTTGTTTTTCGTGGGCGGCGTGAGGAGCGTGATCGGTGGCGATGGCATCGACGGTGCCATCGGCAAGCGCGACCAGGATTGCCTCGCGATCGGCAGCCGAGCGCAGCGGCGGGTTCATCTTGCAATGCGTGTTGTACTCGCCTACATCGGAATCGAGCAAGGTGAAATGGTGCGGCGTAATTTCGCAGGTCACACGCGCCCGGGCGCGTTTTCCGCGGCGCACAGACTTAAGCGCCTCGGACGTGGAAAGATGCGCCACATGCAAACGTGATTCGCGAATCTGCTGTGCGAAGCCGACGTCGCGATCGACGATGCTCGCTTCGGCCTCAGCAGGCATTCCGCGCAAACCCAGTCGAAAGCTGGTACGTCCCTGGTGCATCGAGCAGTGCTCCGTCATCCGCGTATCTTCAGCGTGCTGCACGACCGGCAGGTTCAATTCCGCGCCCAAACGCAAAGCCGCGCGCATGACTTCGTCATTGAGGATGGGCTTGCCATCATCAGTGACCGCAACTGCTCCGGCGCGCTGCAAAGCGGCGAAATCCGTGAGCGATTGCCCGCGCGATCCGCGAGTGGCCGCAGCGACCGGAAACACGTTGACTAAAGCGCCACGTTCGGGGCGCCGCAGCCACGCTACCCAGGCATCGGTATCGACGACCGGCGCGGTGTTCGGCATGGTGCAAACCGAAGTGAAACCTCCCGCGGCTGCGGCTGCGGTTCCGCTGGCGATGGTTTCTTTGTAGCTCTGTCCGGGCTCGCGCATGTGGACGTGGAGATCGATGAAGCCCGGGGCAACGATCAGCTCGCGGGCGTCGAACTTTTCGTCGGCCCCGCCGCGAACTTTGTTTGGCGGCGCCACTTCGGCCACACGGCCGTCGCGCAGAAGGATGTCCATGGGCGCATTGCTCTTGGCCGCCGGATCTATGACGTGACCGCCTTTAATCAGCAGGCTGGCTTGGCGGCTCATGGGAGGCTCCCGGGCAACTTCTTTTCCACGGATACACGCGGATCTCGCGGAGTTTTTCTTGTATTTTCGAACCCATAGCGGCGGAATTGGGCATTGGGGCCGAAGTTGCACAGCAGACCGACTTCGATGCGGGTTGCGCGAAGATAATTCAGTAACTGTTTTTCCCACGCGAGATCGATTTCGCGGCCCGTCTTCAGCTCTACGATGACATTGCGATCTACGAGAATGTCGGCGCAGAATTGCCCGATCTTGAAGAAAATTCCCATGAGCTTCCCGGTAAGCTCGGCATGCTTTAATGCGCGCGCATCCGCGTGCATCCGCGGCATTGAAGTTGCGATTCTCATTTCGCCCTTCCCAGCGCCCGCGCCAGAATTGCCATGCGCACCGGAACTCCGTTGCGCACTTCATCGACGATCACCGACTGCGGACCGTCGGCCACTTCCGAGGTCAACTCCAGGCCACGAATAATCGGACCGGGATGCATCACGATCGCATCCCGTTTCGCCAGTTTGAGACGGGCTGCGTTCATTTGATAATGCGCAATATAGTCCTGCAAACCGATTTTTTGTCCTGCAAGACGTTCCTTCTGCACCCGCAAGAGCATCACCACATCTGCGCCCCGCAAAGCTTCTTCCGAATGGCGCGAAATGCGCAGCCCGGCTGCAAGGGTGGCGGCGACTTCGGGCACGAACTCCGCCGGGCCGCAGAGGGTGATCTTCACCCCGAACTTGGTCAGCAGATGACAGGCCGAACGCGCGACGCGGCTATGCACGATATCGCC
>JASIKQ010000553.1 GCA_030049565.1 Candidatus Sulfotelmatobacter sp. | reverse complement strand
ACCGGCGCGGGTGAGGATGCATCTCAGACAGGATTATCAATACCGCACGATCTGGGATGTCATCGGCCGCATCGCGGGCAGCAAGTATCCCGATGAGTTAGTAGTTGCGGGCAATCACCGTGATGCGTGGGTGTATGGAGCGGTCGATCCCAACAGCGGAACGGCAGCCATGCTGGAATCCGTGCACGGGATGGGCGAACTGCTGAAATCAGGGTGGAAACCGAAGCGCACCATGATATTTGCCAGTTGGGATGGCGAAGAAGAAGGGCTGATGGGTTCAACCGAGTGGGCGGAGCAACATGAAGCCGAGTTGGCGAAGGCGGTGGCCTATTTCAACATGGATGTGGCCGTCTCCGGCCCGAAGTTTGGGGCCTCTGCGGTGCCCAGCTTGAAGCAATTCTTGCGCGACGTGACCACGGCAGTGCCCAGCCCAAAGGGAGGAACGGTTTACGGCACGTGGCAGGAGGGAGACCGACTTAACAAGGCGGCAATGCAGGGTCCCGCCGAGGCGATTGAAGGCAATCGACGGCAGCCGGCAGCTCAAGTCAGGGAAGATGAGGCTGCGGTCGGCGACCTGGGCAGCGGCTCCGATTACAGCGCTTTTCAGCAGCATTTGGGCGTGCCTTCGAGCGATATCGGTTCCACTGGGCCATATGGCGTGTACCACTCGGTATTCGACAATTTCGCGTGGTTCAAGAAGTTCGCCGATCCCGATTTCGTTTACGAGCAGGAGATGGCGCGCGTATTCGGGCTGGAAGGGTTGCGTATGGCTGACGCGGACGTGCTTCCCTACGATTATGAGGAATATGGGAAGGAAATCGTGGCCTACATCGATATGGCCAGAAAACGGGCGCAGAACAAATTCGGCAGCCACGCCCCCGACATGAGCGAAGTCACAAAGGCCGCGAAACACTTTCAGGACGCGGGAGGGAAGATGCTCGAAAAGCAGAGGAATCCGCCGCTGAATACGGAGCGGCTGAATCGAGCACTACGTGAAGTTGAACGGGCGTTTCTGGTGACCGACGGATTACCGCATCGGCCGTGGTTTCGGCATGCGATTTATGCTCCGGGAGAATACACCGGGTATGCGGCGGTGGTGATTCCGGGGGTGAACGAAGCTTTGGACAAGGGCGATGCCGAGCGGGTCAAGCAGCAATTGGCGGTTCTACGGGCAGCGCTGGAGCGGGCGGCACAACAATTGGAGGGATACCGGTAATTGCGAAGTGCTGGCTCTCAGTTGAGCGGTTGCCCCAGCACCTCGCGGACTTTGCGGGCGAGGTTTTGCAGGGTGAACGGTTTTTGCAGAAACGCTTTTGGGGCGTCGGCGGCATTGGAGCCAGCGAAGGCATCCTCGGCATAACCCGAGAGGTAAAGCGATTTTATGCCTGAACGAACAGTGAGCAATTGCTGAACCAGTTCGTGGCCACTCAGGCCGGGCATAATCACGTCGGTGATGACGAGGTGAATGGTGTCGGGATGGCTGGCGGCAACGGCGAGCCCGGCGTTGCCGTTCTCGGCTTCGAGTACACGATAGCCGCGCGATTCCAAGGTTTCGCGGACAAGCTGACGAACGGAGTCTTCATCTTCGACGAGAAGGATGGTTTCCGATCCTCCCGCGGATGAGATGGGAGTTTGCGCAGCGCCCAGCGTCTCGGAGGGTTCATCGACGCGCGGAAGATAAATGGTGAAGACCGAGCCCCGCCCGAGTTCGCTCTGCACAAAAACGTAGCCGCCGCTCTGCTTGATAATGCCGTAAACCGTCGAGAGTCCAAGTCCAGTTCCTTTGCCTTTTTCTTTGGTGGTGAAGAAAGGCTCGAAGATGCGGGCTTGAGTTTCGCGGTCCATGCCCTGGCCGTTGTCACTGACAGAGATCATGATGTAAGAACCTTTTCTTATGAAGGTATTTTCGGGACGATAGGAACTGTCGAGATCGACGCTGGCGGTGCGGATACAGATCTTGCCACCGTTGGGCATGGCGTCTTTGGAGTTGACGACGAGATTCATCACCACTTGTTCCAGCTGGCCGGCATCGGCGCGGGTGCAGCCAAGGCTGGGAGCGAGGCTGGTGGTGAGTTCAATGTGCTCGCCGATGAGCGGGCGCAGCAGGCGCTCCATATCGGCGACGACGGCGTTGACATCGATCACCTTCAGTTCGAGCAACTGCTTGCGGCTGAAGGCGAGTAGCTGGCGCGTGAGGGTAGTAGCGCGATCAGAGGCTTGCTGAATGGCTTGAGCCTTGGCATAGAGCGGATGGCCGGGGCTGAGATGGGAGAGCAAAACCTCGGTGTAGCCGCTGACCACCATGAGCAGATTGTTGAAGTCGTGGGCGATGCCGCCGGCGAGGCGGCCGACGGCCTCCATTTTTTGCGACTGACGGAACTGATCTTCCAGTACGCGGCGGGCGGTGATGTCTTCGGCAATGGCCTCGAGAACGTCGGAGGGTTCGTCGCCACCGGCTACGGCGCGGCCGCTGATGCGCACGGTGATAATGGCGCCGTCTTTGCGCTTCCAGCGGACTTCGAAGCCATCCATGCGTCCGCTGCGGCGGAATTCGTCGACTAAGCGGGTATATTCGGCGGAGTCGACGAACACGTCTTTTTCCGGATCGAGAGCCAGCACTTCGAGGGCGTCACTGTATCCCAACATGCCGATCAGCGCGGGATTGACGTCGAGAAAGCGGCCGTCAAGGCTGGAGCGATAAATTCCATAAACCGCGGTTTGCACCAGAGAGCGATAGCGCATCTCAGAGCGGCGCAGCGCCTGCTCGTTGCGTTTGCGATCGATGGCGGCGGCCAATTGCTGCGCGACCAGACTGAGCACATCTTTATCGCGTTCGCGAAAATGCGTATTCGGCGAATAGCTCTTGAGCTCGAGCGCGCCAAAGATGCTGTGATTGACTTTTAGCGGCACACCGAGCCACTGCAACGGGGGCGGGCTCGAAAGCTTTACTTCGCCGCGCTTCTGCAACAGATCGACCAGTTCGGGGGTGCAGAGCAGAGGCTCGCCGGTGAGCATTACATACTCGGTGAGACCGGCGGCCGGCTTGCGGGGAGCAGGAGCGGGCTCTTTTTCGTCGACGAAGTAAGGAAAGGTCAAAAGCTGCGATTGGGGGTCGTGGATGGCGACGCAGAAGTTTCGCGCGGACATCAGTTCATCCACGATGCCATGGATAGCAGCGAAGAATTGCTGAAGGTCATGTGCGGAGCTGGCTTTTTCGGCGATGCGATAGAAAGCCGAGCTGAGGGCTTCGGCACGCTTGCGTTCAGAGATGTCGTGATAGACGGCGTAGTAGGCGCCGATGCGGCCATCGACCATGAGGGGAGCGGAGGAAACCAAGACGTCGAGCAGGCTGCCATCTTTGCAGCGGCGCTGGGTTTCGAGCGTGATGGATTCGCCGCGCTGAAGGCATTGCTCAACCCACTGGGCTTCAGCAGCGCGATCGGCGGGGAAGACCAGTTCGTCGATGGTTTTGCCTAGGGCTTCGCCAGCGGAATAGCCAAATAAGCTCTGAAATTCCTGGTTGACGCAGTGCGTGCGGAAGGCGGAGTCGGTGACGATAAGGGGATCGGGCGAGTTTTGAAAAATCTGCTCGAGATATTGAAGGCGGGTGCGGTCGTCGCGAAGATCTGCGGAAGGAGGATCGGTTGCGTTGGAACAATCTGAATTCTTCCGCTCGCCCGGAGGAATGAATGAGGGTGCTGTTCCGCGCTCAAGCGCCTGATGCAGGCGTTTGGCACGCATGAGTTCCTTCGACTGCGACGGACGGGTGACA
>JASIKQ010000552.1 GCA_030049565.1 Candidatus Sulfotelmatobacter sp. | reverse complement strand
GAATTGCGATTTCATCGATTGCAGAACCGTCAGCTCGTCGGCGCTGAACGCGTCGGCATTGGATCGATAAAGCGCCAGCACCGCAACCACGCTCGCAGTTCCCTCTAAGGGCACGGCCAGCGCCGAGCACAGGGTGCTGTATTTTTGCGGATCGTTCAGATATCCGGGCTCGACTGATGGATTGCCATTGAGAATTGGTTTCGTATTCTGCGCCACCCAGCCCGACAAGCCCTCGCCAATTGGAATTCGTAAGCAAGAGAAAAGCCGGAAATTTTCTCCGCTTACGTACTCGGCCTGAAGAACCTTGCCATGGACCACATAAATCGTCATCGCGTCGTGCGGCACCAGACGCTTAACGCGCACGGCAAGCAAAGCAAGCGTGTCTTCGAGGCTGAGAAAGGATCCCAGACGCGCTGCCAAGTCGCCGATGCTTTTGGCTTGCTGGCGAGCCGCGGCCAACATGCCGGCGGAATCATGTTTTGCTGCGCTTGCGCGCGAAACCGGCAGTTCGGATTCCGCAAACCCGGCATCGGGAGCCAGGCCGCGCTCGACTCTGATATCCGTTGACAATTTGGGAGGAGCGCGCAACGGCTGCTCCTTCGCCAGCTTTTCCAGTTCTACGTAGCGCCGCTCAAGCATTTCGACAATCCGCGGATCGAAGCTCGAACCAGCTTCGGAAGCGACTTTGGCCATGGCTTCGTCGAGCGGCAGAGCTCTCCGGTATTGGCGATCGGAGGCCAGGGCATCGAGGCAATCGACGGCGGTGAGAATGCGAGCGCCGATGGGGATGGCCTCTCCTTTCAGGCCATGGGGATAACCGCTGCCATCCCACTTCTCGTGGTGGGCCCGCACAATGGGGACGACCGGATAGGGAAAGTCAACCTGCTCTAGAATCTCAGCACCCACGATAGGGTGAATCTTCATTTTTTCAAATTCTTCCGCCGTCAGCTTGCCCGGCTTGGAAATGATGTGCTCGGGCACCGCCAGCTTGCCGATATCGTGCAGAACGGAAGCGGCGCGCAGCGCTTCAGTCTCTTCCTCGCTCAGGCCCAACTCGCGGGCCAGTTCCACGGCGTAGACGCGGACGCGCTGAAGATGCGCACCTGTGTTTTGATCTTTGGCCTCGATAGCCAGAGCCAGAGCTTCAATCGTGCGCAGGTGAAGATTCGAAAGTTTCTGGGCGTGAATTTTCTCCGCTTCCAGTTTGCCGAGGTAAAGCTGAGACGATCGGTACATCAGATAAATTGGCGGCAGCACGAGCAACGAAGCCTGCCATCCAACCTGCCCGCTCACAAAGCCGACAAAACCGGCGATGGCAGCTCCGACCATGTAGTAAGGGAAGGTCCACAGGTAGATCTCGGTCCAAACTTTGCGGATCGACTTCTCTTCTGTCAGGCCGATAATGATCGACATCGCAATCGTGTTGCAAACGAAGTGCGTGATCCCGGCCACGAGTAGCGCCAATGGAATAGCGCCATGAAAGTTATGAACTGCTATGAGTTTGAAACTACCGTAGGCTGCCGCGCAGCATAGGGTTACCTGAGACAAATTGAATAGCAATTGGATCGGCTTCGGCCGTCGCGCCGGTTTCCAGTAGAACTGGAGGAGGGTTTTCATGACACCGATGATCAGCGTCTCTGGTAAGCCCAGTTCCAGAATGCAGATCAGGGTCAACAGGAAGTTCATCGACATTGTGCTTTCGATGTCGGGAAGGTTTACTTTCAGGAGCGAGGCCAGCAGCGCCGCGGCTAGGTAGCAGAGGAATTTAGCGGGGTGCGCGAACTGCCAATGAAACATCGACAGCACGAAGCAGCTCAAGGCTGCCAGACCCAGGGCGGCGATGTACACACGTGTGGCGAGATGTCGCGCCGCTGACATGAGAGATTCCTAAATTCTTGCTGAATGCGCAATCGAAGTCCGTGGAAAAGTGACCCGGCTGATTACCTTCGTGTCAGCCGCTGCTGGCAACCCGATGTTGAATTTCCCGTTACTAACGCGCCAAGTTGTCCCCTGGGCGTGTGAAGGGGACAAATTGTCCCGTTTTCGACTTCAATCGCACCCCTAAGTGATTAATTTCGCAGCAGTTACTCGCTGTGCTTTGGATACTCGCTTGCGCTTGTCAGTCGGTGAGCAAGCCCGCCTGTCAGCGGCAACGTGTCTGGCTTCGGGGGAAAAATGAAGAGATTTCTAGCTCTGTTGTTGATTATCAGCGCATCGCTGGCTTATGCCCAAAACTCCAAGATATCGCCCGAATTGCAGGGCTATACGTCGAGCCAGCCGGTACAAGTAATCGTGCAGTACGCTCCCGGAACGCAGCTGAATTGCAGCGGACTGCTTGGCCTCCTGGACTGCGTGTTAAACGAAGTGGTCCAGCTCGGCGGCACCGTTCTTGGTCAACTGCCGCTGATCAATGGCCTGGTTGCGCAGCTCGATGGCAATGGCATTCAGAGCCTTGCAAACCAGTCGAATGTTGTATACATCAGCTCTGACCGTCCGCTGTCGCCCGCGCTCAGCAACGCCGCATACGCGGTGAATGCTCCTTTCGCATGGCAATCGAACTACACTGGCGCCGGCATTGGTGTGGCGCTGATCGATAGTGGGGTCAGCAATCACCCCGACTTGAATCTGGGCATTCTTCCCGTTTCGCGAGTTGTGTATCAGCAGTCATTCGTGCCGGGGAATTCGAGTGCCAACGATCAATTCGGGCACGGCACACACGTAGCCGGACTTATCGCGGGAGACGGTCTCAGCTCAACGGGTCCATTGTTCTCGAAAACTTTCAAGGGAATCGCGCCCAGCGCCAGCATCGTGAACCTGCGCGTACTCGATCAGAACGGAG
>JASIKQ010000551.1 GCA_030049565.1 Candidatus Sulfotelmatobacter sp. | reverse complement strand
TCATCGCTGACGGTGCTTGGAATCGTCATCGGCGTGGCCATGGTGATCGGCGTTTCTTCTATCGGACGCGGCCTTGATGACAACGTTCACGACGTCGTCGCCAGCGTCGGCTCCGACAATATATTTATCTATCATCTCGACCCGCTCACGTTTGGCCGGCCCACTGAAGACATGCGCACGCGCAAGAAGCTCACTTTCGAGGACGCCGAGGCCATCAAGCAATTGCCGCACGTAAAGGCGGTTTCCGCCGGGCTGCGCTTTTTCCGCCCTGAACTGGGGGTGGGCACTTTCGCCGTGAAATATGGAGACCGCAAAGTCAAAAACACAATTCTCGAAGGCGATACCGCGTCGGTAAAAGATGTCTACGATCTGCCGATGGGCGAAGGCCGATGGTTCACCGAGACCGACGACGAGCACCACTCCACGGTTATTGTTTTAGGTCACGATACCGCAGAAGAGCTGTTTCCAGCGGAAAACCCGCTGGGCAAAGAGATTAACATCGAGGGCCGCTTGTTCGCGGTGGTCGGAACTCTCGCCAAACTCAAATCTGTGTTTAGCGGTGGAAAAGATCCCAACGACAACCGCATCTTCTTCCCGCTAACCACTTTCAGAACCCTGCACCCGGAAATCAAAGATCACTGGATCAGCGTGAAGGCGACATCCCACGACGACATGCCGAAGGCCGAGGATGAAATCCGCGAACTGCTGCGCCGCCGCCGCAAGGTTCCGCCCGACAAACCGGACAATTTTGCCATCCTGACCTCTGATTCGATCTCGGACGTCTGGAACCAGCTCACGGGCGCACTATTCATTGGCATGTTTGCGATCTCGAGCGTCGGCTTGATCGTTGGCGGCGTGGGCGTGATGAACATTATGCTGGTTAGCGTCACCGAGCGCACCCGGGAGATCGGCGTCCGCAAAGCCATTGGGGCGCGGAAGCGGGATATTCTTTTGCAATTCACGTTGGAAGCGATCTTTCTCACCGCGATCGGCGGAATGGTTGGAATTTTGGTGGGCGCGATTATCTCCGGTTCGATTCCTCTGTTTTGGCCTTCCCTGCCCGCCCATATGTCGATGTTTTGGACGCTGTTCGGCCTCACTTCCGCTGCCGGCGTGGGCCTGGTTTTTGGCATCTATCCCGCATGGAAAGCGGCAAATCTTGATCCGATCGAGGCCCTGCGCTACGAATAGAAACTTTGGCTGAACAACTGGAGCGCATGCACTCTTCGCTCAACCTGGTTTCCATCATCGCTCTAATCGGCGTTCTTTCCAGCTCCATCTACTACCTCTTTTGCCTTTGGTCCGCCGCCACATTCCTGCGCGGCCGTCGAACATTCGCCAATTTCCTGCCGCCAGTCTCAATCCTCAAGCCCCTCAAAGGCGTTGACCCCGAAATCTACGAAAGCTTCCGCAGCCATTGCGTGCAAGACTATGCCGAGTACGAAATCATTTTTGGGGTAAGCGATCCCAACGATCCGGCCATAGAGAGTGTCAAGAGACTGCGATGCGAGTTCCCACAGAAAAAAATCCAACTGATCGAGTGCCGAAAAATCCTGGGCACGAATGTCAAAGTCAGCAACCTCATTCAAATGCTGCCGACAGCACGCTACGAACATCTTATCGTCAACGATAGCGACATTCGCGTGTCCGATGACTATCTCCGCCGGGTTATTGCTCCGCTCGCCAACCCCAGAGTAGGCATGGCCACCTGCCTGTACCGCGGAATCGCCGCCAATGCTCTGGGCTCGCGCCTAGAAGCTCTCGGCATCAGTACGGATTTCGTTCCCGGCGTGTTAGCTGCGCGGCAGCTCGAAAACGGCATTCGCTTCGGACTGGGGTCGACTCTTGCCTTCCGTCGCGCCGAACTGGAAAAAATCGGCGGTTTCCCCGCAATCGTCGACTATCTCGCCGACGACTACGAACTCGGCAAGCGCATTGCCGCGCTCGGGCTTACGGTTGAGCTTTCCGATGTCATCGTCGAAACTCACCTTCCAGCCTATAATCTGCGCGGCTTTTTCGCGCATCAGCTGCGCTGGGCCCGCGGCATCCGGGACGCCCGCAAGGCCGGGTATCTGGGTCTGCTCCTCACCTTCGGCACGTTCTGGGCATTGCTGGCTTTGATAGCAAGCCGCGCGGCGGCCTGGGCATGGGCCGCACTGGCCATAACTTTGCTTCTGCGTTATGCCGTTGCCTTTGTGGTGGGCGGAAGTGTTCTGCAAGATCGCGAGGGCGTGGTGTTCGCCTGGTTGATTCCGGTGCGCGACTTGCTGGCGGTTGCCGTCTGGATTCTGAGCCTCGCCGGCCACACCGTGACTTGGCGCGGCGACCGTTTCTATTTAAAGAACGGCAGGCTCAGCCGGACCCCGCCCTAGCGCCGTCAGAGTGCATGTCCTCGGTTTTCTCGAGAACCGGAGTGGCGTGCCGATTGTGGTCCAGGACCGCGCGCACTTTGCCGGCAAGCTGTTTCAAGGTGAATGGTTTCTGAAGGAAGTTATATTCTCCGTCCGCGACTTCATGATCTGAAACCATCTGCCCAGCGTAGCCTGAAACGAACATCACTTTGGTTCCAGGGCGGGACGCTTCCAGTTCTTTGGCCAGCTCACCTCCGCTCATTTGCGGCATCACCACATCGCTCACCGCCAGGTGAATCGTGGACGCATGGTTCTTGCTGATCTCCAGCGCGTCGGCGCCGTTCCGCGCTTCCAGAACCGTATAACCGCGCAGCCTGAGGAACTCCGCCGCCGCCCGTCGCAGCGAGTCCTCATCTTCCACAAGTAGCACCGTTTCGTTCCCGGAGTGCTCGGCTTCGTTGCCGGAATCTATTATCTCCGCTGTCAAAATCTGTTCCTTCACGCAGGGCAGATAAATTTTGAAAGTCGTGCCGATTCCCAGCTCGCTGTAGACCCATACGAAACCGTGATTCTGTTTGACAATTCCATACACCGTCGCCAAGCCCAGCCCCGTACCCTGGCCCGAAGGCTTGGTGGTGTAGAAAGGTTCAAAAATGTGCGCTAACTGATCGGCAGGAATACCGACGCCCGTGTCAGTAACCGCTAATACCGCATAGCGCCCCGCGGGAATGATCGCTCTTTTGCACTCCATATAAGCTTGGTCGAGGTAAGCATCCGAGGTTGCAATCGTCAGGCCCCCCCCTGGGGCATGGCATCGCGCGAGTTGGCCGCGAGGTTCATCAGAATTTGCTCGATCTGCACCGGATCCAGCCGCACCCGCCCCAATCCTTCGCCCGCGACGAACTTGAGTTCAATATCCTCTCCAATTAGCCGGGGCAGGGTCTTTGTGATTCTTTCTACCACTGGATTGAGTTCTGCGACGCGCAGCGCCTGCGGCTGCCTGCGGCTGAAGGCGAGCAATTGCCGAGTCAGCTCGGTAGCGCGGCGAGCAGCCGAAAGAATCTCCTGAATCCGTGCCTGTGCCGGGTTCTCCGACAGCACGTTGTCGAGAGCGAGTTCGGAGTAGCTGGTGATAATTGTCAGGAGATTATTGAAATCGTGCGCGACGCCTCCGGCCAGCCGCCCCACCGCATCCATCTTCTGCGATTGCACCAGTTGCGCCTCGATGCGCAAGCGCTCGGTCAGGTCCCGGCAATTGCACACGAAATGCGTGACGCGATCCGCCGCATCCCGCACCGGGCTCATGCTTTCATCCACGTAATAGATTTCGCCATTTTTCTTGCGATTCACCTGCAGGTTACGGCTCACCTCACCGCGAATGGTTTCCCAGAGCTCCCGATAAAGCATGGGCAGCGGCTGCTCCGATTTCAAAATCAACCACGGCTCGCCTCCCACATCCTGCTGCGAATAGCCCGTCAGCTTTTCGAAAGCATGATTCACATATTCGATGATGCCGTCGCCGTTGGTAACAAACACCGGATCCGACGATTGTTCTACCGCACGCGAAAGCGTGCGCGAAGTCTGCTCCGCGATCCTCCTCTGCCGCTGCATAGCGTGCAGGCGGACTGCGCAGCGAACCGTGCGCATCAAATTGGCCCCATTCAGCTCCGAGCGCTGCATGCAATCGAGTGCACCCGCCTGGATGATCTCGGCCACGTCTTTCTCGTCGGCATGTTCCGTCAGCAGGATGAAGGGAATGGCGCCCCGCGCCTCCAAGAACTCTGCCAGCAGATTAGTCGCGGCCGCATCGCGCGTCTCGTGCTCGAACAGCACCAGTCCATAGTCCGCCTGCTGCAGCATCGCTTTCGCCTCTTCCAACGAGGCAGCATGGTCCAGTTCCGCGGGCAGCGGGCTCCGATTGCGATCCAGGATGTCGTGAATGAGATAAAAATCTTCTTCCCGGTTTCCTACCAGCAAGACGCGCAAAACGACGGCACCGGCTTGGGCCGCAGTGGACAGGGGAAGCTCCTTGGCTTACTCCTTGCATATCGGACATTTGCGACCCGGCGTAGGCTTTCTGGTAGGCCCAGCCCTCGATCGGAATAAGGATCATTCCCAATCTGGAGGACCAATTCAATTGGGGATTCCCGGAAACAAAAAATCCCAGACATTGAGGAGATGTGTGTTGACAAGTCGTTCGGATTGCGGCCGGTAACAGCCTTAAAGAATTTCGTTACCGGCAAATGGCGATGCCAGCAGCACTTTTCTCATCTCGTGCCGGGACACATCCTATCGTCCGCGCGGTTAACCAATAACGTCGTCCGCCGTCTAATCTTGAAGCCGGGCAACCCTGATGCATGTGCTGCAAGAATCAGGGGAACGGAATCTCTGTCCGCCTCGTATTTAAGTTAGAGCAACGGTGTGTCGGATCGCCGGCCATGAGGGAGGTCTTATGCAAAGCGCAAACGCGACAACAATCGGCAGCAACGGCAATGGCCACGTGGAAGAGGTGGTCCGGCAGGCACATGAGGAATTGCGGCAACTGCTGCAACAGCGCGCCGAGGTGATGCGCCGCATCGGCACCATCAAGCAGACCATTGCTGGCCTCGCCAATCTTTTTGGCGATAGTGTGCTCAATGACGAGTTGCTGGAGCTTGTGGACCGCAAGAACAGCGGGCGGCAGCCCGGCTTCACCAAGGCCTGCCGCATGGTGCTGATAGACGCCAACCGCGCCCTCAGTGCCCGTGATGTCTGCGACCGCATTCAGGAGAAAGCGTCGCCCATCCTGGCGCGCCACAAAGACCCCATGGCCTCAGTGACCACGGTGCTCAATCGGCTGGTGGCTTATGGAGAAGCCCGCGCAGTCTCGCTCGATAATGGCCGCCGCGCCTGGCAGTGGGTCGCCGACGAGGACTCTGGAGCGAAGAGAATTCAGGCGTCAGCCTAGGTTCATATTCGGGCAGGGCTCTTCGATGCACCCAAGCTTTTCAGCCCCCCGAAGCGCCATCCCTACGCCAGCGGCAGAAGCATGCCTTTTTCCAAATGCCGTGTGACGTGCGCATATGACGCCGCATGCGGATCGTGCGTCACCATCACAATCGTCTTGTGAAAGTCTTCATTCAACCGCTTCAAAATTTCCAACACTTCGGTGGCCGAATGGCTGTCCAAATCTCCCGTAGGTTCGTCGGCCAGCAGCAGGGTGGGATCGCTCACTATCGCCCGAGCAATGGCCACACGTTGTTCCTGGCCGCCCGAAAGCTGCTTGGGCAGATGATTCACGCGATCCTCAAGTCCGACCAATTTCAGCGCAGTTATCACATGATCACGCCTCTGCTGCTGGCTGAGCCTGGTCAATAACAACGGCAGCTCCGCGTTCTCAAATGCGGTCAACACTGGAATCAGATTGAATGTCTGGAAGACATATCCGATGTGCTCATTGCGCCAGCGTGCCGCCTGCGCGTCGCTAAAACGGAATACATTCTGGTTCTGAACCAGCAGCTCGCCCGCGGTTGGACGGTCGATGGCGGCAATCATATTCAGCAGCGTCGTCTTGCCCGAGCCGGAGGGTCCCATCAGCGCCAGAAATTCTCCCGCCGCGATGTCGATCGAAACATCGTCCAGCGCCTTCACTTCGAAGGCTTCTCGTTTGAAGACTTTGGTGACGCCACGGGCTTGAACGACTTTTGTTTCTGTAGCCACTTTGTTTTCCATCACCGTGCTCATGATTGCCCCTTGATCTTGATTTTTTCGCCGTCTTTCAAATCCTGCGGCCCATTGCTGATCACGCTCTCGCCGCCCACCAGACCATCCACGATAAATCCATCCGCGCGCTGGCTTAAGACATGAACCTCGCGCATGTGGGCCGTGCCTTCGAAGGCGAGAAAAACTACCTTCTTGCCGTTGAAATCCTTCAGCGCCGAAGACGGCACAAATGTTCCCTGCGGCTGCGTGCTAGCGGATTTTTTCTCGTCTGCGAGAAACTTCACAGTCGCATTCATCTCGGGTCGCAAATACTCATCCGGATTCAGCACCTGCACTTTCACCTGCACGGTGGCTTTCTGGCGGTTGGCCTCGGGCGAAATCTGCGCGATCTCGCCCTTATACTTGCGATCGGGATACGCATCCGTCGTAATGATTCCCTTCTGCTTCGGTCCCAGACGGGCAAAATCCGCCTGTGCAATGTCCAGTTCAACTTGCAGATCGTTCAAATCCGCCAGTGACACCACAGATCCCTGCGGCCCGCCCGCGGCTGCGCTGGCAAACTGCGCGGTAATGAGCTCGCCCTTTTCGGCAGTACGGTCGAGAATGGTGCCGGTGACTGGCGCGCGGATCACCGTGGCATCAAGCTGCGACTTCGCATAATCGAGCTGCCCTTGTGCCTGCACGACCGCGCCCCGCGCCCGCGCAATTTCCTCCTGCCGTGGACCGATCTTCATTAATTGGTACGCTTTGTCGAGCGAATTGACTTTCTGCTGATCGGCATCGCACTTGGCCACCGCGTCATCCAGCACCTGCCGCGAAACCACTCCCTCGGCAAAAAGCTGTTTAGTGCGATCCAGCGTGAGCTTGTCGTCAGTCAGCGTGGCGCGGGCTTCGTCGAGATTGTGCTGGGCT
>JASIKQ010000550.1 GCA_030049565.1 Candidatus Sulfotelmatobacter sp. | reverse complement strand
CATGGCGATGGCCTTATCCACATCAAGGCTGTTGATGATTACATGTGGATATCCCGCTCCCGGCTTGCGGGCGCGACAGCGCGCAAGAATGGAACGGTAGTAGTCGATGGTCGACTCTGGCCCGAGCCCGCCAATGATGCCTAAGGTGCGCATGGGAAGAAACGCGAGTGCCTCGCTCAGGATGACAAAGCAAGAAGCTACGGCGTCCCATACAACTGCTTATATACGCTGGCGTTCCGCAAAATGGCCTGCACGTACTCGCGCGTCTCAGTAAAGGGAATGGATTCCACGAATTCCTGCGGGTCGCGGTATTTGCCCTGGCCGAGCCATTCTTCCACGCGGTCGGAGCCGGCGTTGTAGGCGGCGAGGGCATATTCGAACGATCCCCCGAATTTGTCGACCATGCCGCGGAAATAGCGTGCGCCCAATTGCAGGTTCACCGCCGGCGTGTACAACTGGCTGGAGCTATAGCGCCTGAGCTTCACCTGCCGGGCCACGACTTTGCCGGTCTTGGGCAGCAACTGCATCAGGCCGACGGCATTGGCGCGCGAAACGGCGTTGGGATTGAACTCAGATTCCTGCCGGATGAGCGAGGCGACTAAATAAGGATCAAGGTTGTTGGCCGCGGCAGCGCGTTTCAGATCGCTCCAGTAGGGACGGGGAAAAAGCGCTTCCCAGTATTTGCGAGGCAGGTCAGAAAGGTCGAGGGCGAAATAGTTGGGCGCGGAGTGCTTGAGCACTTCGATGGCCTGATCGTAGTGTCCGGTTTCATCGTAAAGGCGGGCGGTTTCGGCCGGGCCCCAACTGGCGCCGTCGCCGTCATTGGCAGCGGCGAACTGCAACTCGCGCACCGCGAAATCGACCAAGCCTCCGTTGCCAAGAAGCTGCGCCTTCTGCACGTGCAACTCGTCAGCAGGAGGTCCGGCGTCAGACACTTTGCCCGAATTGTCGAGCGGCGGCACGCGGTCAAGGATGGCGTAGTCCACGGTTGTGTCAGCCGCGGCGGGAAGGTGCTTCATTCTATCGCGCGCCAGTTCGGCGTAATAGAAATTGTGGTAGCGGTCGGAAAGCTTCTGGTAGAACGCACGCGCCATCAGCGGCTGGTTATCTTCCTCGGCGAGGCGGGCGCGCCAATACAAAGCCGCGGGAGTTTCGGGGCCGGATGGATAAAGCGCGATCTGCTCCTCGAACAATTTCTTGGCGTCTTGGTTGCGTCCCTGGCGCAGCGTGAGCCATGCGGTTTTCCAGTGAACGTAGGAAGCGCGCGCACCGTTAGGAAAGCGCTCCTCGGCTTCGCGATAGGCGTCGAGCGCCTGGTCATATTCGTGATGAACCAAATGCAAGTTTGCGGCCGAGAGCAGCGCCTGCTCCAGCCACGGGCTGGTAGGCGCCAGTTGGCGCAGGTCGTTTACGCTGCGGAAGAAAGCATCGTTGTCGTTCGCAGCCCAGGCAACCTGGCCGAGCAGATACAAGCGATGCGCGTTGATCTCACCGCTCTCACCGGAGAGCAAAGCGAGAACCTGCTTGGCGTCGCGGTTGCTGCCGCTTTTGTGCAGGGCCTCGGCTAACGAAAGTTCGACGGCTGGACGCTCGGCGGGGCTGGACTCGTTTGCCAGAATGCGGTATTGTTCGGCCGCATCGCCGTAGCGGCGGTGAGTCATCAGCGAGTCGGCGCGCATTTTTATTTGCGTCGTCGTCGGAGGGGGAATATTCGGAAGCTTTCTTGATTCCGTATATGCGGAGTCGGCTTCAACGGCCGTTGGCATGGTGTAGTAGATGTTCTCGAATACTCGCGCCGCTTTCTCAGGTTGGCCGGAAGCGGCATAGGCGCGGCCCAGGGCGAATTCAATGTCCGAGCGAATTGGCTCACGCAGGTTCTCTAAAACAGAAATCGCTTCAGACGACTGGCCTTCGAGCATAAGCGCATCCGCATAACTGAGATTCGCATCACGCACCAGCAGCGAATCGGGATGCGTCTTGGAAAAATCGGCGAGAGCGGCCAGGGCTTCCGCCGTGCGGCCAGTTTGCATGTATGAGACGCCGAGGTAATAGGCGACGTAATCGCCAAGATCTCCGGCGTGGACTTTCGCACGGTTTAGAGGATCGATGGCCTTGGCGTAGTCGCGGTCGAGCACGTGGGCGTAGCCGAGAACCAGCCAGGCGAGCGCTCCGGCATCTTCTTTGGCATGAGCGCGGGCGTAGGCTTGAACCCCGGCATAGGCGGCGAGCGAGCGATCGGCTAAAAGCTGCTGTGCCATCGGGCGCAAGCTCGCTGAGGCAACAAAGGCCTGCCTCATGCGCCGAACACGGGGAGAAATCGGGCGTTTTCTGTTTGCGACGGTGTGACGCGGAAGAGTTGGATTCTTCTTGGCGGTTGCCGAATGTGGGGCCTGAGTCTTACCAGTAGTGCTCTCCTTCGACGTCGTGTTTGTTGAGGATGTTTTTTCTGCGGTTGGGGCGGGAGCCTCAGTGGATTGGGCATTCGCCTTGGGCGCCGGCGGCTCAGCCTGAGTCTGAAAGGGCTGACCTTGCAAGGCCTGATTTTCCAAGGCCTGATTTTCTAAGACATGAAGCGTGGGGCGAGATGCGGCCATTGCCTGTGTAGACGAAACGCACAGAAGCCCGCCGAGAGCTGCGGCTGAGAGGACCCACCACTTCATTGAACCGGATCGCACTACTTTTATTCGCGGAGACACAGTGCTGCCAATATCTACAGCCGAGCTAGCGGCGAAAATTCGCACCCATCACTGAAATATCGTCTTCGGCCAGGCTGCGCAACAGCTCGTGATGGAAGTAGTCGCCACTCGCCGCAGCGGTGTTGCCGTAACGCTTCTGGAACGTGCCCCGACTTTTTTCGATGTCCTCTTTCAAGCGGTCGTACAAATCTTTGTTACGGCGACCTTCGGCCACTTTTGCCTGATTGTACAGCTTGATCTCATCGACCAGCAGGCGGGCGAAACGCTGCGCTTTGTGGTGGACTTCAGCATCTTCCGCGGACAGCCCCGCCAGCGGATCAGTTGCGACAGCCGGGGCGGCGGCGGCGCCGGCATGGGCGGCGACTTCAACCACTTCTGCGGCGTGCTCCGGTTCGGCGGCGCGTGCGGCGGTGTGTCTGGGCGCATGCGCGGCAAAAGGATCGGAGAAAGAAGCTACAGTCTGCACGGAAGCGCTTTCCATCCGGCTGGCGGAAGCTTCATCTTTCGCTGCGTGCTTGCGCAGTGAAGTTACTTCCAGCCACGCGCTCGTCGTTATGACCAGCAACTCGAGAGCGTCGGCCTCCAGTTTGCCGGTTTCGCCGCCGTCGGCATAAACCAGCGCGGCCACTTTATCTTTCAGCGTGAGCGGCAACGCAAGCACCTGTTCGTTGGCCGGCCGGCCAAAGCGATCAATAAACTCGCTGCCCATCTCAGCGATATTCCCAGGCGTTGCAGTCCGATTCTGATAGGCATGGGTAACGGGGCCGATGGTGAGATCGAGCGCAAAATCTTTGACCGGATCTTCGTCGGCGAACCCACGCGACTGCCATCCAGTCGCGGCGCCGGCTTTTATTACGAACAGAGCGATGCGCGAACAGTATCCGCTGCCGGCGTCGAGCAGGGCGCGCAGAATTTCTTTTTGCGTCGATCCGGCGTGGATGGCCGAGACCGCCTGGACCAGGGCGCCGGAGCTGGCCGCATTCGAGTCGAGTTGGGCCGGTTCACTGGGCACCGCAGGCAAGGCCTCGAGCACTTGCTGCACGATCTGCGACTGCAATGACGGAAGTTGATTTTGCAGCGCGCGCGCTACACCCTCTTCGACAAGCTGCCGAAGCTGATCTTGTTTGCCGTCGTGTTTGCCGAGAGAATCGCTCATGCTGAAATCGTCGCCTGGGGAGCGGCGTAACGTCTGGTAACCTAAGACCTAAGTGCTGATTATATGGTACTTGTGCGTGCGCCCCAGAGTACGCAAGGACGTGTTCGACCGCGTA
>JASIKQ010000549.1 GCA_030049565.1 Candidatus Sulfotelmatobacter sp. | reverse complement strand
GTCCATCGCATCCTCAGACAAGGGCGAATATCACCTGTACAGCGGAACTGTGCCTGTGGACCGCGACATTTTTCGCAAGATCGTCGTTCGCGAAAGCCGCATCCCCCGAATTCATGCGGACGATTTCTCCGTTCAGGGATGGACCGACCGTGCATACTACGAAATTTGCACCGATCCTGCCATCTACGCCGCGCTGGAAAAAAAGAAGAGTGCCAAGGCGTAGGCAAAGAGAAATCTTTCCCCCAGCTGCGCAACTGTGGGGAAAAAGCCTTAACAATTCACCCGGCTTTCTCAGTTCCTCACAACGTCTTGTGATCTCCATCACTGCCGCTTCTAACCTTTTCCAGACACAATCGAAACTGTTGTTTCGCTGGTCCACTACTGGGAGGGCTCGTGTTCAAAATCGTTCACGCACAATTTCTCGCCCCCGGCATTAAACGGTTTGTTCTGCAAACGCCCCGAATTGCCCGTAAACAGAAGCCCGGCCAGTTTGTAATTCTGCGCATTTACGAGGAAGGCGAACGGATTCCTGTCACCATTGAGAGTTCCGATCCGGCCCGGGGCACGATCAGCATTGTTGTGCAGTCGATCGGGAAAACCACCCAATTACTGAATTCACTGCAGACCGACGACGCGATTGCGGATGTCGTCGGGCCGCTGGGAAAACCATCTGAAATCGAGGCGTTTGGCACGGTGGTAGTGATTGGAGGCGGTGTCGGGACGGCAATGGCGTATCCCTCGGCGGCCGCGCTGAAGCGGGCAGGAAATCGCGTCATCGCAATCGTCGGGGCTCGCACGAAAGAATTGGTCATTCTGGAACAGGAAATGCGCGCCGTCAGCGACGCGCTTCTTATCACCACCGACGACGGTAGCTACGCGGACAAGGGATTCGTAACGGACAAGTTGCGGCAGCTCATCGAGAACGGTACGCGCATTGATTTGGTGCTGGCGATTGGACCAATTGTGATGATGAAAGCCGTAGCCGAAATGACGCGCAAAGAGAAGATTCGGACCGTGGTTAGCCTAAACCCGATCATGATCGACGGCACGGGAATGTGCGGCGGATGCCGCGTGCTGATCGACAGCAAGAGCCAGTTCGCCTGCGTTGACGGGCCGGAATTCGACGCACACAAGGTGAATTTTGAGGTGCTGGTGCAGCGCAATGCCATGTACCGCGAAGCCGAACAATTGTCGCTGGCTGATTATCAGCGCGGGCTGGCTGAGAAAAACGCGGCTTCGAAAAACGCCGCCCGCGCAGGCGTACCTCGTGAAGTTGAACAGTCGTGCATCATCGCGCAAGGAGGAATAAAGTGAGCCCGGCCGCGACGAAGTCTCTCAATCCGCTTTCGCCGAAAGAGCGCATCAAGGTTCCACGGCAGCTCATGCCGGAGCAGCCGCCCGATGAGCGCAACAAGAACTTCAACGAGGTGAATCTCGGTTTTGACGCCGACCTGGCACGGCAGGAGGCTCTGCGTTGCCTGGAGTGTGCCAAACCTACCTGCACCGATAAGTGCCCGGTGGGGGTTGACGTAAAAACATTTGTGCAGCTGATCGTAGCCGGTGATTTTCTGGCAGCAGCCGCCAAGATGCGCGAAGCCAATGTGCTGCCGGCGATCACCGGGCGGGTTTGCCCGCAGGAAGATCAATGTGAGGGCTCGTGCCTGTTGTCGAAGAAGGTGAAGCCCCTTGGGATCGGCTACCTGGAGCGTTTTGTCGCCGATTATGAGCAGCGTGTTGGAATCCAGTTTCCGCCAAAAGCAGCGCCTACGGGAAAGAAAGTTGCCGTGGTCGGCAGCGGACCTTCTGGCCTGACGGTTGCCGGCGACCTGATTCAGAAAGGCCATAAGGTGCGCGTGTTCGAAGCGTTGCACGAGGTGGGCGGCGTGCTCGTTTATGGCATTCCCGAATTCCGGCTGCCCAAGCAGATCGTGCGCGAGCAGCTCGATGCCATGCGCGAGATGGGCGTGGAATTTGAAACCGATGTTGTCGTCGGCCGCACGGTCACAATCGACGAATTGATGAACGAAGAAGGATACGACGCCGTCTACATCGGTACAGGGGCGGGCCTGCCGCAATTCATGGGAATTCCAGGCGAGCATCTCAACGGAGTCTATTCAGCGAACGAGTTTCTGACGCGCATCAACTTGATGAAGGCGTACAAGTTTCCCCAATATGACGAGCCGATGCTCGATCTGCACGGAAAGGATGTTGCCGTAATCGGGGGTGGAAACACGGCACTCGACGCCATCCGATCGGCGCTGCGTTTGGGCGCGCGCAAAGCCTATGTGCTTTACCGCCGCAGCGAAGCAGAGATGCCGGCGCGGGCGGAAGAAGTTCATCACGCACAGCAGGAGGGCATCGATTTTCAGATGCTCACAGCTCCCGTGGAATTTCTTTCCGACGGCAAAGGCTGGTTGACGGGAGCACGTTGCGTACGCATGGAACTGGGCGAGCCGGATGCGTCCGGACGCCGAAGGCCGGTGCCCATGAAGGGATCAGAATTTGATCTGCCTTTGTCGGTAGCCATCATGGCTATTGGGACGACGGCGAATCCCATCGTGCAAACCACAACCCCGGGGCTGGGCACGGATAAGCGCGGTTACATTTTGGCGGACGCAGAAAAGCAGCGCACCACACGCAAAGGTGTGTTTGCGGGGGGCGACATCGTCACCGGAGCGGCTACCGTGATTTTAGCCATGGGCGCCGGAAGACGCGCAGCGGCGTCGATTCATGAGTACCTGACGACGGGAGAGTGGTGAGGACTTGAGCTTTAAGTGATTCAGGTCACGCCTTGCTGCAATCGACATCACTGCCCGCACCAGATTCCTAGACTGTAATAGAGAGTAAGCAGTTGTGCCGCGGCTGATCCGCTGCGCGCAA
>JASIKQ010000548.1 GCA_030049565.1 Candidatus Sulfotelmatobacter sp. | reverse complement strand
GAGCGACGGTCTCATAATCCGTAGGTCAGTGGTTCGAGTCCACTCGCCGCCACCAGGTTTTCTTCCAAGCAATCTTTCCTGATCTTCGCTTCTCCGCAGGGTGGCGAGGACTACTGTGGCAATCCCAACCGCCGCATCAGGTCGGCGTAGCGTGGGTCGGAGCGTAGCGGATCAAGCGCGGGATTGCGAATCATAAGCAGCATTTCGTTGTCCCCATCGGTATATGCCTTTTCCAGGTATTCAAAGGCCTGGTCGCGCTTGCCCGCGAGCGCTGACGCCATAGCCACGGCCCCCGAGCGGTCGGTTCCTTCCAGCTTCAGCAGAAGCTCAAGGTAACCATGGGCGTCCTCACTCACCTGTATCGACGGAGGAAAGAGCCTGCGGAACGTGCTCAATTGGCGCAATTCCCGCACGGCTTCGGGGAAGCGTCCCATCACGGCATAGAGCTGCGACCATTTGTAATGCGTGGGATCGAAGCCGGGATCGCGATCGTGCTGCTTCTGAAACTGTGCCATTGCTTCGTCATAACGGTGCGCATACATCAGCACCATTGCATAGTTGTCGTTGACAATCCCCGATAGGGGATCGAGCGACAGGGCCGTTCGAAAATGATCCAGGGATTCATTCAGCCGATTTTCCGGCGTAAGATATCCCATCGCGTAGAAGTAATGAGCGGTGGCGTTGTTTGGATTCAGTTCCAGAGCACGCCGGAGCTCAGTTTCCGCTTCACTCCATCTCCACAAATTGCACAACGCGAAGCCGCGCGCGCTGTGCGCCTCAGGCAACGAGGGATCCAGTTCGACGGCCTTGCGCGAGGCCTCGTCGGCAGAAAGCTCGGCTTCGCGCGACGTCATATCCGTCAAATAACTGGGCGCGATATTGTAGACATCGGCCAATCCCGCATAAGCCAGCGCGTAATTGGGGTCGGCGGCAATGGCCTGCCGGAAGAGATCGATGCTTTTCTTCAGGCCCTCCGCAGTGCGCCCGTACCACTGCTGTCGGCCCTCCAGGTACAAGCGATAAGCCTCCGGATTAGTCGTGCTCGCGCGAGTCAATCTCTGTTGTTCGTTGCCGCTCAAATGAATCTTCAGGTTGCCTGAGATGTCGCGGGTAATATCACTTTGCACCTGCGAGATGTCCGCGAGGCTGCGGGAGTACTGCGAACCCCAGATTTCGCTGCCGTCGGCCGTGCTGACCAGATCGGCGGAGATGTTCAACTCATCGCCATGCTGTCGAATGCGTCCGGTGAGCACCGCACTCACCTGCAACTGTTCTCCGATCTGGCGCGGATCATCCTCCTTACCTTTGAATTTGAAAACCGTGCTGCGCGCCATGACTTTGAGATCAGGAAGCTGCGAGAGCGTGCTGATCAGGCTTTCAGTCAGGCCATCGCTGAGATATTCATTGCCCGAATCGGAAGTGGCGTTGACGAAGGGCAGAACCGCAATCGAGTTGATCTTTCTTGCATCCGCGCGTCCGCGCAACAAATACAAACCACCCCCGGCCGCGAAAGCGAGAACTACCAGGAGAGCGATCACAGCGGACTTCAGCGAAAACATCGAAGGCGCCGCCGGCAAGGACGAGGAACTGGCCACGGAGACCGCGCTCCCCGAAGCAGCGCTGGAGCGCCCGGAATCAAAATCCCGCTTTAGTCGCGCCAAGTCGGTGCGCATATCGGCCGCCGTCTGATAGCGCAGGTTGCGGTCTTTTTCCAGCGCTTTATTGATGATGCGCTCCAGTTCTGCCGGCATGTCGGGATTCAGTCGCAAGGCAGGTGCCGGAGCCAGGTCCAGAATTGACTTAAAAATTTCCGCCGAGCTGCCGCCGCGAAACGGCAGCGTGCCCGTACTCATTTCGTAAAGCACCGCGCCAAACGAAAACAGATCGGTGCGCGCGTCGAGATCTTTGGCGCGCGCCTGCTCCGGCGACATGTAGGAAATTGTGCCCAGAGTCGCGCCCGGGCTGGTCAGATGCTGCTCATCAACCGAACCGGTCTGCGTCGCTCCTGCGGCGATCTGGCTGGAAGAACTGACAGGCGTCACCACCTTGGCCAGCCCGAAATCCAGAATCTTGGCGTGGCCGCGCTTGGTGGCAAAAATGTTGGCAGGTTTGATGTCGCGGTGCACGATTCCTTCCGAATGCGCCGCGTCCAAGCCATCGGCAATCTCAATTGCCAACGTGAGGATCGTCTCATTCTCCATGGGCTTGCCGGCGATCAGATGTTTCAGCGTCACGCCATCGAGAAACTCCATGGCGATGAACGAACTTTCGCCGTGCTTGCCGATTTCATAAATCGTGCAAATGTTGGGATGGTTCAGCGCCGAAGCCGCCCGTGCCTCGCGGCGAAAGCGCTCTAGCGCCTGCGGATCGCGCGAGAGTTCGTCTGGCAGGAATTTGAGGGCGACGAAGCGGCCCAGTTCCGTGTCCTCGGCCTTGTAGACCACACCCATGCCTCCGCCGCCAAGCCTTTCGAGAATGCGGTAATGGGAGATGGTTTGGCCGATCATGCTGGAGACGCAGCGTTTGGACGTTTCATCTTACGGAGGAGCAAGGCGAGTGTCCAGTTGACAACGTTATTGCAACTTCGCGTACTCCGCTTTGGCTTGCTTCAGGATGGGGATCTCGGGATCGGCGTCTTTCCAGAGGGTGAGAAAGTCTTTGTAGGCGGCGAGTGCACGGACACGGGCGGCATCGGTATCAGCACCCTGCGAAGTTCGCGATTCCAACGCATTTGCACGCGCCACTCCCAGATGCGCCAAGGCTCCCGTCCAGCAGTTGACGACGATGCCGCTATGATCGAGAATCTTTTGGAACTCTGCGGCGGCTTCTTTGCCCTGTCCCGTGGCGAGATACGCTTCGCCTCGAATGTATGTGTGATACAGACAAGTGTCGCCGAACGGCAGGCTACCCAGTTCGATGCGTAAAGCGGCTTGTAAATCGTTGAGGGCGTCAGTCGGCTTTCTTCGATTCAGTGCCAATTGTGCCCGAATGGCAGGCAACCAGAGTGACTGCATCTGGGTATCCAGCGGGAAGCGTTTATTCAGGTCTTGTGCCAGCGATTCGGGTTGTGTTCTAACACCCGCCATCGCCAACGCTAGAGCGGCTTCCACCTCAACACCCTGACTGGCAGGATAAAGTTTTAAGCCATCTAGTGCCTGCTGCCTCGCGTCCACAGAATTACCGAACGCCGCTTCCCGTTGAGCGGCAATCTCCTGCGATACAGCCCCAGTTTCCTTGCTATCTGCACGGATCGCTGAATCTATTGATCGCTTGGTCAGTTCCGTTGCCTTATGCAAGTGACCTGCATAGGCTTCGGTATCGGACGCATATGAAAGCCCGATGCTCTCATAATCGGGCTGACTGGCAAACCACTGTTGCTGTTCCGCCATCGCTTGAGAATCTGCCTGAAGGAAAGCTAGAGCATAAATATTTCCGCGAATTAAGACATTATCCAGTTTCTTAGCTTGAGCCTGCTGCTTTACCTGCCGAGCTTCCTCGAATCGCTGTAAGCAGAGCAGGGCGTTGATGAGATTGACGTAGGGAGCAACGTTGTCTGGGGCGAGGCGTAGGCTTTCCGCCGATGCTTCTCTCGCCTTTTCCAACTCTCCAAGGGAGATGTATTGGTTTCCCAAATCGAGGTGCGCTCTGTAATCGCGGGGGTAGGCTTGGATTTGCTCCTGAAACGTCTGTGCCGCCTTGTCCAGTTCCCCGGTTACGTTCGCATAATAGATACCTGTAATAAAAAGCTTTTCCCGCTCGCTGGCATGGGTACACAAGCGGAATGCCTTGGTGAAGTATTCGCCAGCGCGTCCGGTCTCACCCAGAATGAGGAGGTCAACGCCTGCTCCCGCATACGCCATGGCAAAATTGGGATCGAGTTCGATGGCTCGTTGGTGGTATGGCAGCGCGGCGGATGTGCCATGGGCCTTTTCGCCGAGACTGTATGCTTTCAACGCTTCGAGCGAAGTGGTGGTAGCCTCTGCTAGCGGAACATCGAACTTTTGCACCGTAGCCAGCGACTCACCCAACTCGCCGCGCAGCTTCGTGGCTGCCTCGCCTAGTGCGTTCAGTACCTTCTCCTTGGACGCCGCCGTCACCTGCTCCTGCGCCAGCGTATCTCCGCTCTGGCAATTCACTGCCTTCAGTCCCAGCACATACTCGCTTCCTAGAGTTGCAATCGAGCCAGCGATGTACGCTTTGCTGCCCGCACGCTGGCAAAGCTCGCGGGTCAGTTCAGGCGTGAGTTTCGAGCTAGCGGGGCGAGTCATCAGTTGCAGAGTCTTCGCCACTTCGCTGTCGGAGAGCACATTCAAGAACGGCGATTGCCGCAAAGAGATATTGAGCGCCGTCTTCAGTGCGTCATCAAAGACTGGATCGCCAGTCGTGTTCGTGAAATCCGCCAGAACGATGGTGTCCTTCTCCGTAAGTTTGGGCGTGCGATGATGCCAGAGGAAATAGCCAGTGACAGTAGCTATGATGACCATCGCCACTGCTCCAACGATCCAAGGCGTTCGCCCGGTGTGCGTAGCAAGCCCAGTCTCCAGCACAGCCGTGGATTTATGCGACTCACTATCACGCTTGAGCCGTTGCAAGTCAGTGCGCACATCAGCGGCGTGTTGGTAACGCAGGTTCCTGTCTTTTTCCAGACACTTGTTGATGATCCGTTCGAGATCGGGAGGCACATCAGGATTGAGTCGAACGGGCGGAACTGGGGCGCGATTCAGGATGGACTCAAAGAGTACTCCACTGCTTTCGCCGCGAAAGGGCAATGCCCCGGTTGCCATCTCGTAGAGAACTGCGCCGAACGAAAACAAGTCAGTCCGTGCGTCAAGTTCCTTGGCGCGGACTTGCTCTGGCGACATGTAAGCGATGGTGCCGACGGCTTGACCGGGGCTGGTCAGATGCTGTTCATCAATCGAGCCGGTCTGCGTTGCTCCCGCGGCGATCTGGCTGGAAGAACTGACGGGCGTCACCACCTTCGCCAGCCCGAAATCGAGAATCTTGGCGTGCCCACGCTTCGTGACGAAGATGTTCGCGGGCTTGATGTCCCTATGCACGATGCCAGCAGTGTGCGCCGCATCGAGCGCATCGGCTATCTCGATTGCCAGAGCAAGCAAGACCTCAGTTTCGAGCGGCTTGCCTGCGATCTTGTGTTTCAGCGTCATGCCATCGAGAAACTCCATGGCAATGAACGCCTCGCCGTGCTGATCGTCGATTTCGTAGATCGTACAGATGTTGGGGTGATTCAGCGCGGACGCGGCTTGCGCTTCGCGCTGGAAGCGAGCGAGAGCTTGTGCGTCATTGGCAACATCGTCAGGCAGGAACTTGAGGGCAACGAAGCGATGCAGCTTAACGTCCTCAGCCTTGTAAACCACACCCATGCCGCCCCCGCCCAGTTTCTCGATGACGCGGTAGTGAGAGATGGTCTGGCCGATCATTGCAAGAATGCTCCGCGTTTGGACGCCTCATCTTACGGACGGGAGCAATCAGTGTCCAGTGCGCGGTACTCCAGGCCCTGCCAAAGAACCGGCGCCTTTCAGAATCTACCGGGGGATCAGGCCCTTGAATACGTACGCTTGAAGGAAGGCGATCAGCCCGATCACCCCTGCGCCTGCGACCGAATGCCACCATACCGTCCGGAAGATAGGTCCCAAGGCATGGGACCGTTCATAGGCATCGTCATAACAGGCGGCGCACGCCACCATGATGGACTGGGGATCGATCATCTTGCCCATGACGCCGCCGGTGGAGTTGGTGGCGACGATGAGCGTCTCATTCAGGTGGAGTTGTTGAGCGGTGATGCGCTGTAGGCTGCCGAACAATGCGTTCGAGGCCGTGTCGGAGCCAGTGAGGAAAACCCCCAGCCAGCCCAGGTAGGCCGCGAAGAAGGGATACAGCATCCCCGCTCTGGTGAAGGCCAGGCCGATCACCGCGTCAGTCCCGCCGTAGCGTGTGAGGAACCCAAGTCCCAGCACCTGCGCGATGACCAGGATCGGAATGACCAGGCGGCGGGCGGTTCGCCGCACCGCCTCGCCCCACTGTGCCGTGGTCAATCGCAGCACGAATCCAGACAACAAGGCTGCCACAAACACCCCCGTCCCGGCCGCCGACAGCCAGTTGATATTGAACACAGCCGCTTCCGGCTTGGCGTTGGCGGGCGCCACCGGCGGCATGCGCTGCACCAGATTATGCAGCGCAGGCATTTGCCAGGTCGGCAGCGACAGCTTGCCTGCGAACACCCCGCCGAGAAGGGTCGTCTTGAAGGTGATGCCGGAAAACAGGTTGTTCAAATAGGTCCGCCACGACGGCATACCCCAAACGGCACAGCAGATGATGAGAATGGCCCATGGTATCCAGGCGTATGCGGTTTCGCGGGCGGTGTACTTGTACGCCCACTCTGTCCTATCGGTGGTCGCGGTTGCGGTTGCCTTTCCAGCCTTAGCCAGGGCCTCCCGCTCCGACCGCAGCAGAAAGCGCGTCTTGGGGTGCCACACGAAGCGCAGAAAAAGAGCGGTGCAGATGACGGAGAAGACCCCCGAAACCACGTCAGTCATGAGGTGGAAGGCCTGGGTCGAGGAGGTGAACCACTGCATGACGGCAAAAGAGAGGCCCGCGCACAGCGCCCCGGGCCACACCTCCCAGGCCTGTTTCCAGGTGCCTCCCTCCATGAGGACGAACGCGGTGACCAGCCAGAAGGGGACGAGGATGGATACAAAAGGGAGCTGATGCCCGACCATGGCCGACACCTTCATCTCAGGAAGGCCGCTTACGGTCGCGAGCATTACGATGGGCGTGCCAATAGCTCCATAGGCAACCGGGGCCGTGTTGGCCAACAAGTTTAAGACTGCCGATTGGAACGGAGGAAATCCCAGCCCTACCATAACCGCTCCGGCAATGGCGACTGGCGTTCCGAATCCGGAGGTACCCTCGATGATGGCGCCGAAGGAGAAGGCGATCAGAATGACCTGGAGGCGCCGGTCGAACGAGATGTGAATAATCGATTCCTTCACAATTTCGAACTTGCCCGAGATGAGGGTCAGATTGTAGAGGAAGATGGCCCCGATAATGATCCAGATGATCGCCAGGAAGCCGGACAAGCACCCGAAACCAAAGGCCGAGAAGGCGGACTTCAGCGGCATCCCGAAGGCGAGACAGGCTACCAGGAACGCGGCCAAGACCCCGTAGAATGCAGCCCACGGGGCACTGATGCCGAGATGCCGCGCGCCCTGTTTGTCGCGATGGGGATGGAGGGCGATGAAATACAGCAAGGTGCAAATGGGAACCGCTGCCGCGAGCGTAGAGAGCAGGACATTACCGAAAGGGTTATAGACTTGGTGCCAGATCATCGCCGATTCCTCGTGGAACTTCGCGGGAGGAATTACAACATCTACAAAGGAAAAGTCAACATAAAACAGACGGCGGTGGTGGCTCAGTTCTAGGTTGGGCTACTACGTATATGAACTGGCCAACTACAAAGCGAGCAGAGAGATCCCGCACCACAAGCGTATGTGTTGCCGTTCACCCGACCGCTGTTTCCGCTGGCCTGAAGAGCGGAATTGGCGCAGGGATCTC
>JASIKQ010000547.1 GCA_030049565.1 Candidatus Sulfotelmatobacter sp. | reverse complement strand
GCGATTAAGGATTTGATCGATACCGCGGGCGTGCGCACGACGGCAGCCAGCCAGCTTTTCGAAAACCGAATTCCCACCGAAGATGCCGAAGTTGTTCGCCGCCTGCGGCGGGCAGGCGCCGTGATTGTTGGCAAGACCAATCTGCACGAGTTTGCTTATGGCGGCAGTTCGCTGGTGAGTTTTTTCGGCGACGTGCGTAACCCAAGGGACATGAAGCATATCGCGGGAGGGTCGTCGGGCGGGTCGGCTGCGGCGGTTTCTGCTGGTCTTTGCTATGCCGCCATCGGAACCGATACGGCTGGCTCGATTCGCGAACCGGCGGCTTTGTGCGGCTGTGTTGGGTTGAAGCCGACCTATGGGCGCGTTTCGACGCGAGGCGTGATTCCACTTTCGTGGTCGCTCGACCATATCGGGACGCTGACGGCCTGCGTGGCTGACGCCGCCATCGTACTCCAGGCAGTCGCCGGATACGATCCGCTCGATATTTGCAGCGCGAATGTTCCCGTCTCCGATTATGTTTCGGGATTGCGTGAGAGCGTAAAGAATCTCCGCGTCGCTATTCCGCGCACATGTTTCTATGACGATCTCGATGGTGAAGTCTGTGCAGCAATAGAAGAGGCTCTGACCCTCATTCGAGCTCTGGTGGCTAAGGTTAAGGAAATACAAATTGAGGTGCCCGTCGATCGAACTGTACAGGCCGCCGAATCGTACGCTTATCACGCTGAGAACGTCGCAAAAACTCCAGAGCTGTTTCAGCCGGAAACTCTGCAGCGCATTCGCTCGGGCGAGAGATTTTCGGCGGCGGAATATATTCAGCGGCGGCGCGAATTGGATGAGGCCAGGCGCCGCGCTCATGAGTTGTTTGCCGAAGTCGACCTGCTGGTCACGCCGACGACGCCAATCCCAGCTCCGGCAATTGCCGATCTGAAAAAAGATCCTGCGACATTACGTCCGGCCGAACTAAAACTGCTGCGCAACACGCGGCCGTTCAACCAGTGGGGATTGCCAGCAATCTCCGTGCCTTGCGGCTTCACGAAAGCAGGATTGCCGATTGGACTGCAGATCGCGGGACCGCAGTGGCGGGAAGATTTGGTGCTGAGGCTAGCTTATGCGTATGAACAGGCAAGGTGAGGGAACGGTAACTGCGGCGCGCAAGGTCACAGGGGGGGCTTCGGCTCCGCATTGCTTTCACTTCGCGAGGCAATGCTCCGCTCAGGATGACATCTTGATTGCTGGCTGAAAGCTTTGAGATTAATCCACCGTCCTTACATCGTCCGGCAGCATGAGCACGAACATGCAGTTTGCGGTCGCGGTTGAGCAGGAAAGAATTCCGCGCCGGAGAATCTTCACGGGCGTATCGTCTGGAAGGGTTAGCCGATATTCAGCGGTGCGCAACGCATCGGCATAGGATTTCAGCTTTTCATCTCCACTGACGAAGCGCACGGATTCGGCTACCGCCAGCGTTCCCGCGCGGCCGCTCAGCAGCACAAAAAAGTCTGCGTTGCCAGTAACCTTTGCCTTGCCCAGGTCGATAGTGCGGAGCGCTTGCAAGTCTTTCGCATTTTTCGCCTGGCCGCCGAGCTTCGCGTCGCCCTTGATAAGCGATTCAATTCGATCCTTTGTCTCTGGATCAGGATGAATACCAGCCAGCGCAAGCTGGTACATATTGAGCGCGCGATCTTTCTTTCCTTGTTTGTCGTAGATTTGCCCAAGATGGTCGCCGACCTCGCCGTGCTGACCTAGTCCCCACGCCGCAGCCACAAACTTTTCAGCCTTGTCTAAATTGCCTTCGCCGAAATAGACCCACCCGAGCGTGTCCCAATATGCTATGAGCGAAGAGACCAGCGGCAAATCCTGTTGGGTGAGCCGGTCGAGCGACAGATTGCGCAAAGCAGCCGTGGTCGCCGACACTGCCGACTCGGCATATTGCTGCGCGCGGTCGAGATGCGTCTTCTTCAGCGACAGTTCATAGGCGATGTTGTTCCACACCAGCGGCGTGGCCGAAATCTCAATCGCGTGGTCGAACGTGGCCAGCGCTTTATCATCCTGACCGAGGTTCAAATAAGCATCGCCGAGAGTTACCTGCAGATCCGCGCTGTCGGGAGTGAGAGAGGCAGCTTTCTCCAGCTCGGGCACGGCCAGATCGTATTTGTGCCACTCGGAATACATCGCGCCAAGATTGGCGTGGGCAAACTTATCAAGCGGATTCAACTCGATCTGCTTGTTGAAGGCAGTGACGGCGTCATCATATTTGCGCTCCTGCTGATAGGCGCGGCCGAGCGCGTTGTAGACGTATTCGTCGTAGGGATTGATCTCGATCTGCTTTTTCAGCGCAGCGATGGCATCGTCGTTCTGGCGCATTTGCATGTAGGCCAAGCCAAGCACATACCAGGCGTATTTGTTCTTGGCATCGACTTCGATCGCGCGCTTGAAAAGCTGAATCGCGAGGGGGAAATTATTGGCGGCAAAAGCGGCCCGGCCGCTCTCGACCAGATCATCCGCCTTCATATCGGCCGGCGGAGCCATTGTGCCGGCAGTCGTATTTTCGACGGCGAGAAATTGTCCGAGATCGGAGTCGACGGCGCGACGAAAAGCTTCATAGTCGCTGATGCGCGGCACAGGCAGTTCATCCTGGCGCACGTCGAGCGTGCGCGCGGCCGTGAAGGTGGTTCCCTCCAGCTTGTACGTGGCCTGGTATTCTGCGTAATCGCGCTTCACGGAAAGCGGCAGGGGAGGGTGTGCTTCGTACTTGGCAGGCAGTTGCAGCTTAATTTTGTAGACGTACTCAGCCTTCGGTCCGAGCTTGACCGGTTCGGCGTCGGCATCGCTTTCATCGTCGCTGCCGAACTCCGGCAGGTTGAACTGGCAGAGCGGCAGCGTGAGGTTTGATTTCTTTTTCGACCAATCCAGGAAATTCGGTTTAGAGATGTCGTACGACATGGTGAACGGCTCGCGGGTTGCGGCCGGATCGCTGATTTTCAGGTTCGTAATCTCGCCGCCCATGCCGGCACTTACGTTGTCCACCACCCGCTGCCATTGCGCCTCTGGTACACGGCGGAAGATGGAGCGCAACATCAATTCCTCGTCGCCTGTAAATGTGTATTGCACATGCGCTTCCAGCTTGCCGATGTCGTTGATCCTGCCATTGATCTCGGCGATTTCGCTGTCGGTCACGGGAGTGTCGGCGGGAGTCTGCTCCAGATGCGGCGTGCCATCTTCGGGAATCACCAGCGCCAGCTTGTGGCGAAGCGAATAGGCCAACAACCGGAACGGCGCTACTTCGCTGGTGGTGTCCATCCAAACTTCTTTCTGGCCCATCGGCAGCATCGTAATCACATGGTCGAACTGCGACGGCGACGGCATGTCGGCATCGAGTTTATGCGTCGAGTTAATCAACACGGAAGAGGCGTGCATGCCCTCGGCCTCGAGCAGCGAAGCCAGCAGCGTGTGCTTATCTTTGCAGTCACCGTACTGATTGTGAAGAACGTCTCCAGCGGCATGGGGCTGATAGCGCCCTACGCCCAGCGATAGGCTGACATAGCGGAAATTCTTAGCGACATAGTCGTACAACGCCTCGACTTTATCCACGTCGCTGTTGAGACCTTTCGTGAGTTCTTCCGCTTTGGCGCGAACTTCGGATGAGGGCACGCGGCGATCCTTTTCCAGACTGGCGTACCACAGCCCGATCTGCTCCCAACTGACGAACGTCGTTAACTGAATGTCGGGGCGTTCTTCGTCAATTCTCTTTTTCTTGCTTTTATCTTTTGTGTCGTCTTCGCGTTCCAAGTGCGAGTGGGTCCAGTGGTAGGTGCGCCGCCCGTTCGCGTCATTAATCTTCGGATCCATCCCGGGCGTGTTCTTCAGCTTGATGTCGCGGCCGGCGGGAATGTCGACGTCGATTTCCTCATCGAGGTCGATATTGGTTTTGTCGAAATCATAATCGGCCCAGAACTGGCCCGGGGCGAGCGGCGTGTGAATGATCGTCGTGATGTCGTATTCGAGCATCTCTCCGGGGCGCAGGCCAGGGACGGTGATGTGCTTGGTGCGAAAATCGGTATATACCGGCGCTTCATGTTCGACCTGTGCACTGAGATCCTGCACGGCGTCGTCGCCGGCTCTCACTACGCTGCCGTCAGCCTTGATGACGCGAACATAGGCGATTTCTACGCGCTCGTTGGCCGAGTTGTAGCCGAACTGAATCGTCCCCCACTGCTGCACGCCCGCCTCGCTCTGAACTTTAATGCGGGCGATGGTCTCGCGCTTGCCGGTGCCGTCGTTTTCGAAGCGATAGACGGAGCGGTACTGCTCGATGACAAAGGCTTCCTGCGAGTAGTCGTGCTTTGGTTCTTCCGGCTTAGAGGGAGCGTCAGTCTTGCCGGAGTTATCGGTGGGCTTGGCCTGATCAGATTTCGCTCCATTCTTGGCTTGCGCGGGAACGGAGGAATTGCCGGGGGTGTGATTGGCGGAGTCCTGCCCAATCGCAGCGAGAGACAGGCCGAGCAAAATTAGCAGGGGAACAGAAAAGCGACGCATAGGGATAATGATAATAGTAAAGCCTGCGCAAGGGATGGTCCGGGCGGCCGACCCGCCGTTGTTTCCAGTCTCCAGGGCCAGAGCTCGGGCGCCTTGAATGACAATTTTAGCGGGCTCTCCGATCATGGTTTCTTTGGCGCCGAAGACACCGCAGTCACCGATATCGCGGTGTGGATGGCCAAATGACCCGGTGCCGTCGTTTTCGAGGCGATAGACGGAGCAGGGCCAACTCTCGAGGCGCTAAAGTACCACCGTGTTTCTTACGCCGGGCCCGAACCGCCGATAGATTGAGAGTTGGCAAGCTGATTTCACGTGTCGATCAAACTGCTCCCGGCGTCGGTGAATCCGGGCGAGCCGTCACAGGCGCCCGGGGTTGCGCCAGATGTTTCGACCAGCCTTGTGCCTCTC
>JASIKQ010000546.1 GCA_030049565.1 Candidatus Sulfotelmatobacter sp. | reverse complement strand
TCTCACTTCGCAAACAGTAGCGGTATCGTGATGGCGAGTTGGCAGCCAACGGCGGCAAGAAAACCGTAGGCTCTTCCCCTCGCATGAGGAACCAGTCTGTGAAGCGGTCCTGCCCGTCCCGCCCAAAAGTGCGCCTTTCTTAGCAGGCTTAGGCCGGTAAATAGATAGAAGACAACCACCAAGAATCCCATAGAGAGTGCCGCTCCCCCCGACCTTGCTCGTAGGTTAGGAGGATAGTCAGGAGCAACGGCGAGTGTTAGAACGATCAAGCCCCACACAATGAAGCTCCGTGCCAAACCCCTGAGGAATGACGACCAGAAACCCTGCTCCGACGAAGGCCCAAGACCTCGGATGTAAAGAACATGACCATTCGGGCAGTAGTTCCATCTCGACCACCACCGCCTCTGGGGAAGGTCAACTAGACTGTTGCATTTGAGGCAGACGTACACACAAACTCTTTCATGGTGCCCGCAACGGACGGCGGTACAGCGGCAATCGCTTCTGGCACGGCTTGACGCTTCGGATGGGGCAAGAACTCATATCGGCACGCGCTCTTTATATGGTCTCAAAATAACTTGACCGCTTTGGCTTGCCGCACCGCCGGAATCTCCTCCAGTTTCTTCAGCACGGCATCCGGCACGCGCCCATCCACGTGCACAACCGCAATCGCCTCGCGCGGTTCTCGCGAAGACGGCTCGGCGGCTCGGCGTCCCAACGAAAAATCGGCGATGTTGATTTCGGCTTCTCCCAGAATCGTTCCCACTTTCCCGATTACGCCCGGCACGTCGCGATTGCGCAGATAAATCAAATCGCGCTCCAGCGGGGCTTCGATGTCGATCTCGTCAATGTAGAGCAGCCGTGGCGCCGTGCCGCGCAAAACTGCGCCCTTGACCAGGTGTTCTTCCTTTGCGCTCTTGAGAAAGATCGAGAGCACGCTGCCCGCGCCGCCGGTGGAAGCCTTGGTCTTCTGCGCCTCATGCACACGGATTCCCCGGCCTTCGGCCAGCGACGCGGCATTCACCAGGTTCGCTTTCTCGTCCAGCGTCTGATTCAGGATGCCTTTGATCGCGCCGTTGCGAATCAATTCGGTTTTCCATTCGGCGATGTGGCCACTGTAGCGCAATGAGATTTCTTCGATTGAGCCTTCGGAGATTTGCGCGAGAAAGGCTCCCATGCGCTCCGCCAGCACGATATACGGTTGCATCTCGGCATATTCTTCCGCCGAAACCGACGGCACATTGACGGCGTTCTGGATCACGCCATGCTTCAGATACTCGCGCACCTGCTGCGCAATCTGCACCCCCACGGCTTCCTGCGCCTCGAAGGTCGAGCCGCCGATATGCGGAGTGAGGATGACATTCGGCATGGTCATCAGCGGCGAGTTCTTCAAAGGCTCGTCCTCGAAAACATCGAGCGCCGCCGCCGCAACCTGGCCTTGCTTCAGAGCCTCCGCCAAATCATTCTCGATCACCAGTTCGCCGCGGGCGCAATTAACCAGGCGAACTCCTTTTTTCATTTTTTTGATGGCGGCTTCATTGATCATGCCCGTGGTTTGCGGCGTTAGCCCCACGTGTAGGGTGATGTAGTCCGCGGCTGCGTAAAGTTCGTCGAGGCTGACGAGGCGAATCCCCTGCTCCTTGGCGACGGCGATCGAAACGAAGGGGTCATGGCCGACCAGATCCATCCCGAAAGCCCGCGCCCGGCGCGCCACTTCCATGCCAATGCGGCCGAGGCCAACGATTCCCAGCGTCTTGCCGCGCAGCTCCGTGCCCTGCAGAGATTTCTTTTCCCACTTGCCGGCGTGCATGAGCGCATCGGCGCGGCAAAGATGGCGAGCCATGGCGAGCAGCATGCCGATGGTCTGCTCCGCCACGGCGACCGCATTCGCGCCTGGTGTGTTCATTACCGCGATGCCCTGACGCGTGGCAGCGTCCAGGTCGATGTTGTCCACGCCCACGCCGGCCCGGCCAATCACACGCAACTTTTTGGCATGCGACAGCAGAGCCGCGTCTGCCTGCACCGCCGAACGCACGATCAGCGCGTCGGCCGACTCAAGCTGCTGGGCGAGCTTGCCGTCCAGTTGATCGGCGGTGAGCACGGTCCAGCCGGGCTCTTTCAGTTGCTCGAGGGCTGCCGAAGAAATCTTTTCTGCGATGACGATTTTCAAGGGAGATCGTTTTACGGTTCAGATTGTCTTATTGTTCTTAGCACCTTCGCCCCACCATTTCTGGCCGACAAAACATTGACTCCAAAATGACACGGTTATGACAAGCCCGCCTCGCTGTTCTCCTAAGCTGCTCTCAATCGGGAACCCTGTCGCCCTGAAAGAGAACAGCAAGGAGAACAGCTATGAGAATCGCAACCATAACGATAACGCTAAAGACAACGTTTCTCGCCGTCCTGCTAATTGCAGGCCTGGCATGCGGCTACAGTTCCAAAGCCACCACGCCGGCCGTGGCCGGCACCATGCCCAATATTTCGGAGCTTGCCCCGAATAATGCGAATGCAGGCAGCCCGGCATTTGTGCTCACGGTCAACGGTGCCAACTTTAACAGTAACGCGGTGATTAATTGGAACGGCGTCGCGCAGACTACAACCATGGTCAGCCCTGCACAGCTCATGGTTACAATTCCGAGCGCGAACATCGCGACCGCCGGCATGGCGTCGGTTACAGTGACCAATCCCGGAACGCCGGAGGCCAATACGGCGGCGGCACAATGGCCGAAACCTCCAACAGCATGACCTTCACCATCAACCAGTGAAGGGACACGCTGAGGTGCTCACGCGCCCACCAGTTGGCGCTTGTTGGAAGCGGCGTGCGCATGAGCGTAGACCTCCTGCGCGGCGCGCACCGCCGCGCCATACTCGACGTCCCGGCCGGTGCAGCGAGCCAGCAGGTGCTCCAGCGCGCCCAGAATACCAATCGTATCCAG
>JASIKQ010000056.1 GCA_030049565.1 Candidatus Sulfotelmatobacter sp. | reverse complement strand
TCGAGTTCATCTTTCGGGGCGACATATTCGTTTGGTTCGGTGAAGTCGCCAGGCCGTGGCGCAGGCATATTGCGCCGATCGACTTTGCCGTTGGGAGTTTTCGGCATGGCTTCGAGCAGAACAAACGCCGAGGGCACCATATAATGCGGCAGCTTCTGCTTGAGGTAAGTTTTCAGTTCGCTGGCGATAGGACTTTTCTCGCGCGCAGGCACCACATAGGCAACCAAAGTTTTTTCACCTTTTTCCTCACGCGCGATGACGGCGGCTTCGCGTGCTCCGGGATGCGAGCCGAGTACGGACTCGATTTCCTTTAACTCGACGCGGTAGCCACGAATCTTTACCTGGTCGTCGGTGCGACCGACAAATTCAATCTCGCCATTGACTAGATAACGCGCCCGGTCGCCAGTCTTGTACATGCGCGCTGCTGGATCGCTGCTGAATGGATCTTTAATGAACTTCTCTGCCGTGATTTCGGGACGGTTCAAATACCCGCGCGCCAGGCCGGCTCCGGAAACATAAAGCTCACCGGCGATTCCCCCAGGCAGCGGCTGCAACTGCTCATCGAGGATATAGATTTTCGTGTTGGCGATTGGATGGCCAATCGGCAATGTGGCTGGGACTTCTTCCCACTGCTTTGGCTCGAAGGCGGTCACAATGACGCTGGTTTCGGTCGGGCCGTAGGTGTTAACCCAGCGAACACGCGAACCCGCCAGCTTGTGCCACGCGGCGAGGGCGGTCAAAGATGCCGTTTCGCCGCCGACGATTACAATGCGCAAGCTGTCAGGCAATCCACCTGTCGGGTCAGAAGCGGCCACTTGGGAAAGCTCAGCAACGAACTCGTGCCAATAAGCGGTCGGCAGATCGAGCACGGTTACGCGTCGCTGGCTGACCCAGCTGAGAAAATCGGCGATAGCGAGCGAGGATTCTTCTTCGCGAATGACCAGCGCGCCCCCGGAAATCCAAGTGGGAAAAATTTCTTCAATCGCGATATCGGAAGAAATCGAGGCGAACTGCGCCATGCGGTCCGACGCGCTCAGTCCGAACAGCTTGAGTGCGGCGCAGTTGTGATTCACCAGGCCGTAGTGGTTCAGCAGCACGCCCCGCGGCTTGCCGGTGGAACCCGAAGTAAAGATTACATAAGCCAGATTCCCGGGTTTCACTCCGCTGCGAAGAGCCTGGGCGCTTTCACCAGCGAACGCGCTCCACGAAGCGTCTAGCGCAATGACTTCGGCGTCAAAGTCCGTCACTTCCGCCAGCAGACCCGGCTGAGTGAGCACGACTGCTGTTTGCGCATCCTCGAGCATGTAGGCGAGGCGCTCTTTGGGATACGCCGGGTCGAGGGGCACACAAGCTGCGCCTGCTTTGAGCACGGCAAGCAAAGTTACCGGCAGTTCCAGCGAGCGCCGCAGGCAGATGCCGACCTTGGATTCAGGTCCGACTCCCCGCTTCTCGAGGAAGTGCGCCAACTGATTCGCGCGGCGATCGAGTTCGCGATAACTAAGCTGTTGGTCGCTGTGCTCGATTGCGACTGCGTTTGGCGTGCGGACGGCTTGAGCCTCAACCAGTTCGTGAATGCACAGGTCGCGGGGGAATTCCGCTTCGGTACTATTCCACTCCGCCAATTGCTGCTTTTCGGCCGCTGTCAGCATAGGTAGCCGCAAGATTTGCAACTTGAAGATCGAATGGTTTGGCAGGGTACAGGGTCGACTTCAACTTCTGGTGTTTACGCCGCTCCGGATCCTTTCAAAACCGCGGGCAGGGTTTTCGCCAGAATTTCGAAGTCCAGCCACAATGACCAAGTACGGATGTACTGCAGATCCAACTCCATCCACTTCTCGAAAGGAATCGAACTTCGTCCATTGATTTGCCAGAGGCAGGTAATGCCGGGGCGCACGCTGAAGCGGCGGCGCTGCCAGTCCTGGCCAAAGGTGTCGAACAACTCGTAATCGCGCACCTGCAGCGGGCGCGGACCGACCAGACTCATGTCACCCTTCAGTACGTTGAACAACTGCGGCAGCTCGTCAATGCTGGTCTTGCGCAGGAAACGGCCCACCGGAGTGATACGGGGATCGTTTTTGATCTTGAAAACTGGTCCGCTCACTTCGTTCTGGTGCTCGATTTCTTTCAGGCGCATTTCCGCATCCACGACCATGGTGCGGAATTTGTAGATATCGAACATGCGCTTGTTGCGGCCCAGGCGTTTCTGGACGAAGAAAATCCGCCCCGGGCTGGTGAGTTTCACCAGAATCGCGGTCAAGACCAGGACGGGCGAGAGCACAACGATGGCCGTGGTGGAAATGACAATGTCGATGAGGCGCTTAGTGGCCAAACCCCAGGCGTCGACGATGGTGCTGGCATGTCCGATCAGCGGCTCGTTGTCGTGGCCGAAATCGTCGGACTGGTGCTTGGCTTCTTTCAGGTCGAAAATGTTGGGCATGAAGCGGACGATGATGCCCTGCTGTTCGCATACGCCGGCAATCGCCGATCCCAGTCCATGAAACGAGCGGATGGGAAGCGCCAACACGATCTCATCGACCACGTTCTTGCGCAGATATGCCGGCAAGAAGTCGAGGTCGCTGACCACTGAATAGCCCTCTTTCTTCACCGCTTCGAGGCCTTCCCAGTTCGCGTCAGCGAATCCGAGAATTCGATATCCGAGCTCAGGTCTGGCCTGAATGCGTTTGACCAGAGTGATCGCCCGGTTATTGGTGCCGATGACCAGCAGGTTGCGGAGGTTGCGCCCATGCCGCCGGGCATAGGCCAACGTGCTGCGAATAATCACGCGGCTTAATATCACCGCGCCGGTGGTCATCAGCCAGAACAAGACCAGGAAGACGCGGCTGACCACCCAAATCTGGAAAACCCATGCCGCGGCGGCGATCACGAGCGTGCCCAGGGTGGTTGCGGCCACGATGTCGCGGAACTCCTCCCAGCGCCGCGATAAACGCTTTGACCCGTAGAGCCCCAACACTTTGAACAGGATGTGCCACACCAGCATAAAACTGACGAACAATAGCAAATTGCCGAGTTTCACGCGCATGGCAAAAAACTCGGTCAGAGTCAGCCGGTGTATGCGATGGAACAGCGGCAGCGTCGACACCATAAATGCCGCTACCATCAGCAGCAAGTCGAAAACCTTCATCCCGGTGGAGAAAACTTTGCGGTCCATGCCCATAATTAGAAAATCCTGGAACTGCCTGTAAGAATTTCCGCTGCGGGGAAGGGCAGAAGACTACGATGAATCTTGTCAAAGCGACGGGCGACTTTGTGGCGGCCGTCAGCTCAATTGCCGGCCAGTGACTTCTTTGATTTCGAAATCACCAGGCGCTCAATGGCGTCGATGCACTGCAGATTGTCGTGAGTGATCTCTTCATCGCCGACGCGAATCTTGAAGGTGTCTTCGAGATACGACACTAGGCGGAAGATGCCCATGGAATCGATGATGCCATTCTTTGTCAGGACCTCCTGATCCGTGATCTGATTGATACCCTTGGTCTTGGCGATCTCCTCCAGCACATACTGGCGAATCTGCTCTTTGACTTCTGTGGTCTGAATCATGCTTTCCTCTAAAGTATGGCGATTGTATTGCTATAGCATGAAATGTGAAATGGCCTGTTCGTGTTACGCCATAGGTAGGGCAGCGGCTGCTTCCTTCAATCTGTCGCGGTCAATCTTCCCCGTCGAGGTTTTTGGCAGCTCCTCGCAGAGCTCGATCAACTCCGGAAGCATGTATTTCGGAACTTTGGCCGAGCAGTGCTGCTGCAAGTCCAGCGGCTTGAGGGAATCGGGAACGTTCAGGGATACAACTGCGCGGATGCGGTTGCCTACGACCTCGTCTGGAATGGCCAGTACCGCTGCTTCTTTTACGCCCGGATGGCTCAGCAGCGCGCTTTCGATCTCGCCCAGCTCGATGCGGTAGCCCCGGCTCTTGATCATGCTGTCGCGGCGCCCCTGGAAGTAGAAGTTGCCGTCTTCGTTCAGCGTAACCAAATCGCCAGTGCGATACATCTTTTCTTCGAAGTTTTCCTGGAAGTGGTTGGGCACGACCATTTTGCGAGTCTTTTCGACGTCGGCCCAATATCCGTAGGTAACGGCCGGCCCGCGGACGTGGAGTTCGCCGCTTTCGCCGACGCCGGCAATGCGTCCGTCGTCGGTCACGGCAAAAGCCTCGGTGTTGGCGCAGGCGATGCCGATGGGAAGTTTCTCCATGCCGGCAAGGCGTTCGCGCTCGACTTTGTAATATGTGCAAACGTTAGTTTCAGTCGGACCGTAGAGGTTATAGAGATCGGCTTTGGGCGCGATTTCAGCCAGTTGCCGCAGATATTTCATGGGCAAAACCTCGCCGGCGAAGAGGATGGTTCGAATGCTGCCCAGCTTCTCTGGCGTCAGGCGCGCGTGCAGCAGCAGGAGGGTCAGAGCCGAGGGCACTGAATACCAGATCGTGATTTCCTTCTCTTGAATGAATGCCGCCAGGCTGGTCGGAAACAGGGAGAGTTCTTCGGTGATGAGGTAAACTGTGGCGCCCGCTTCGAGCGCGTTGTAAACGTCGAAGACGGAGAGATCGAAGTGCAACGGGGCGTGGTTCGATAAACGGTCTTGGCTGTGCACCTGAAATTCTTCCGCGCACCACTCGACGAACGTCAGCGCGTTCCGGTGCGTCACCATCACGCCCTTGGGTTTCCCCGTCGAGCCAGACGTATAAAGAATGTAGGCCAGATCGGTTTCGATGGACGGAACATTCGGGGCATGATCGGCTGGGAATTCGGCGAGCTGCGACCATGGAATCATGCTGCTGTGCCCGTTCTCGGCCTGATCGGTGGAAACACAGCAGTCCACGATAGCCAGAGTCTTCGGCGAAAGCAGCTGCCGCATTTCGTGATCAGTAATCAAAACGCGGATGCCGCAGTTGCCGATGATGTAGCCCACGCGATCCGCCGGGGCCTGAGGATCGACCGGCACATAGACCCCCCCGGCCTTGAGCACAGCCAGCATGCTGATGACGGACTCGACGCACTTGGGGAAAAACAATCCCACGCGGTCGCCTTTGCTTACGCCCTGCTTGCGCAACAAGTGGGCGAGCTGATTGGAACGCTCGTCGAGCTCGCGATACGTGATGCTGCGGCCGCGACCCCAGACGGCCTCTTTCCCCGGATATTTCTTCGCGCTCTTACTTAGTAGTTGTTGCAGTAGGTAAGCCATGAATTACGGCGGCCCTTTTGTTTCAATTGATGAAGCTGGGGAAAATTTTCGTCTACAACCCCTGCATGTTGGCAATGAGCACGCGCTGAATTTCCGACGTACCGGAGTAAATCGTGCCGGCGATCGCGTCGCGCAGTTCGCGCTCGAGCTGATATTCGGTCGTATAACCGTACCCTCCGTGAATTTGAATCGCCTCGAGACAGCTCTGGACGCAGGCTTCGCTCACGTAGAGCTTGGCGATCGAGGCTTCTCGCAGCGGATGGCGGCCCTGGCTCTTGAGCCAGGCGGCTTTGTACAGCGCCAAGCGGCCGGTTTCGAGGCGCACATCCATGTCGGCGATTTTGTTGTTGATGGCGGGAAACTTGCCGATGGGATCACCGAACTGCTTACGCTCTTTGGCGTACTGGACGCAGGTTTCCATGATGCGCTGCATGGCACCGAGATGGCCGGCCAAAATGCAGATGCGCTCCCACTCCATCGAAGCCGTGAAGACCGCTTGCCCGGCGAATTCTTTGCCCAGTAAATTGGAAACTGGAATCTCGCAGTCCTGAAGCCTTATTTCCGCCATGGGCGATGTGCGCAGGCCCATTTTGTGCAACTTGCGGCCTACAGAAAATCCCGGCGTGCCTTTGTCAACCAGAAAAGCGGTGACGCCGTTTGGCCCGCGTGAGGGATCAAGGTTCGCGAAGACGATGGTTACATCGGCGTCTGGAGCATTGCTGCTGAAGGTCTTCGAGCCATTGAGAATG
>JASIKQ010000545.1 GCA_030049565.1 Candidatus Sulfotelmatobacter sp. | reverse complement strand
TCAAACGCGCCAACAAGGGCGTTAGAAGCCCGAGGAAAGCATTCAGTGGCTTGCGCCCGAAGGTGCTGAACAGCAAGTTGAACCAGACCACGTCCGGTTTGAGCCTTCTAATGACTTGAATCAACCGAATCGCGCTTCTGGGGTCGTCAAACGACCAGCAGCGTTTCACCGAAAAGCCATTCAAATCTGGAAGCGGCGAAGAAATCTCGTCAGCAAGGATGGTAAGGCTGAGAAACGGATTGCGCCGCAATTCCTGCGCGATGTGGAGCCCGTATTCGCTAAGCCCGCCCTGGCTGGGCGGAAAGGTGGTAACCAGACAAATCTTCATTAGGCTCCAGGCCGCAGTCCCCCGGCCTTAAACGTCGTTTAAGGTTCGATGAGTACTGGAGGGAAGATGTTGGCAGGAAAAGGGTTGCCAATCGGCGGAAATTACGGAGCCCAAAGCATCACCGTTAGTCGACAGCGGGCAAGCCACAGAGTTTGTTCTGCCGTCCCGGCAACTCTTGAAGAAAGGTCTCTCTAATCTTCCTGGCTGCGGCCTCGATAGGAAGAGGCTCGATGACGGTGATGTGCCTCGCCAGGGGCGCCAACTCAAGATAAGCCTCACGGTTCTTGCGAATGAATTCCAGCGGATATTCCGGCTTGCGCGCCCGTGCCGCTGCCGGATCGGCGTCAATCACCAAGGCGACATCGGGCCGGCACACGAGCTTCAGAATCACGCGGATAAACGCCCGCATAAATGGGCTGTTCAGCGGAAGATTTGCCAGTTCATCGTAAATATAGCGGTCGAAGATAAGCACATCGACCTCGCTTGGCTTCAGGCCAGCAATCTTCAAGCGCGCGTTGACAGCGTCAGCCAAATACAGGCACATGCGAAGCGCGGTGAGCGGCCATGCAGTTACATTCTTATCGCGCCGCTGCAAGGGTCTCTCCGGGCTGCCGACGCCTTGATCCCCCTTAAACGCTGCGTAACTCATAAATTCGCGAAGTCGAGTTCCCACAACCACATCGTCCCAGAAAGTCAACCGGGCCGTCTTCATCCCAGCTTCGCGCAGCCAGGACTCAAGCGCGGCGATCTGTGTCGTCTTTCCCGCTCCGTCAATTCCCGAAAAACTGATGATCTTCACGGTTCCCGCACGCGCTCCGGTTAGAAAAACCAACGTCTCTAGTGCGCCCCGGGCGGCTTGGGCGGGGTCGCCTCGGTCAGCGCCACGACCGTTCCGACGGCGACAGCCGCGGCGATGATAGCTCCCGTGCGCAAAACAATTGTCCGCACGCAATGCTGCTTCGCGGGCGCGATCGCTACACCCGCAGGTTGAGATGCCGCAATGCCAGTGGTCGTGGGAGCTTCGGCTGTGGCCGTTCCCACAGGTTTCTGGGGCTGAGGTTGCGGCTGCGCGGGTTGCGATTGCGAGGTTGGAGCTTGATTCTGCGCCGACGAATTTGCGGCAGCCGAGTCCTGTTGCGCTGCCGCGGACGGGTTTGTGCCCTGCTGCGTTGCCTGCTCGAGCCTCGCGACTGTGGCGCCAGGGCTGTCTGGCAGGTCAGCGGAATCTGGCAGCACACCCCCGCCTGCCGCCGTTGGTGCAATTGCATTCTCCGGCGCAACGGGCTGTTGGGCGAAGACAGGAAGAACCATGGCAAGGAACAGCGCGGCCGAGATAGCCATCGTAACCGCGCGCAATCGTGGCGTCCTCTTTCGCTGTTGCATCCTGACCCCCGTGGCGATGAAAAAATTTGCGTTAGCTGGCGGCTTTGAGTGCGCCGAGCCCGCCGAGCTCCGAATACCAGGGCAGCGCGACCGGAGCCTCAATCGAGCCTGGCGCGCGGAAGCTTCGTACCGCTTCCTGAGCGGTGCTGAAGATTTCAAACACGCGATCGACGCGCATGAGCTCCAGAATCGCAGCGCAGGCGGGCGAAACGGCCGCCAGCTTCACGTCTCCGTCGCGCTTCATCGCCTCTTCCATGCATCGCAACAACACCTCGATTCCGGCGCTGTCGACGTGTTGAAGTTGTGAGCAATCCAAAACCAGACAAGGACGATCGCTATCCAGCAGTGGCTGCACTTCCTGCCATAAGGACTGGCCCTCCACATCGTTCAGTATTGCGGGTACTTCCATTACCGTTACCGGACTGCTCTGATGCATTTCATCTCACCCCTGAATAAAATTAGCTCCCAGTTGCCACTTTGTCTGTGCCCGCGTTTCTTCCTGCGCAACCACAGGCAACAGCGGCACTTCCTCGGCCTGCGCTTGCTCGTCCGGGCCAATGAACTCCACATCTCTCAGCGCTGCTTCGCGAGCCGCATTGGCAGTCGACTGCAAAACGCTGGGATCAGAAACTTCAACCGCGACGTCGTGCGCAAGGCTGAAGAGCTTATCACCGCAGGCAATGGCATGGCGCACGTCAAGCCATATGCCGACGGAGGTGTTGGCCAGGATTGAACTGTCTTCGATCACGGTGCCATAGTCCACCCGGCAGTTTCGTTCGATGCTGCTGCAGCGTGTGATCAAAGCGTCCTCTTGCACTCTAGAATCCCCCCCGATGTAGGCTGGGGAGACAATGCGCGCGCGACGGTCAACTTCGGCCCCCTCTTCGATCCAAATCCCAGGTTTTACTTCGCGGCCCGAGGGCCGCATCGAACAATGTCCGCTCAGTGTGTCGGCAATCAGACGGCGCAAGTCACAGGGATAGTCCAGCCGGCGCACGTACCCTCCAATCAGGTATGAATTAATCCCCCGTCCCACCAGCAAGCTCTCGGCATCACAGCGCGATCCCTTCTCGGTATCCACAACCCACATATCAAGAGGACCGTCCTGATCGGCGGCGCGCGAAACCGAGCGCTTCGCCTCTCGAAGAAAGAAAAAGAAATCCAGAAGATCGGTTTCCGTGTAGACACTGCCCGAGACCACAAAGCAATGTTCGATCCCGTTTTGCGAATATTCGTTCAGGGTGCGCCTGATCGCCGATCCGATGTCGTTGGTCAGCTTCACTTTGAGTGTGCGATTTGGGCGATAAAGAGGAGGCAGGCAGCGCGAAAAAGCCACGGGAGCAAGTACGGTTATCAGTTCCACGTCGGCTTGAAAAAACTGTTCAACCGTGCGTTCAACCATGGTGCGGCCGAGAATTTCAACGCACGCCAGCGGCCGTCCCAGAAAAGTTTCCTGCGCAGGTTGGTGCGGAGCAGATAAGAAACCGCACTCCCGGTCCGCTGCAAATACCACGATCACTCCTAGCCCCACAGACTTTGTCCTTTCCTCACTATTTTCTATGGGGTATTTCCGCCCCCATGCGCGGTCCCTGGCTTACGCCGTTATGCAACACTGGAAAGCTGCGGGCGTTGACCGTTTCTGCCAGACGATGCCGAGCGGGCGAGGCTGGCCGAGGAACGGCGCAGAATCCCGCGCTTCGGAAAGAGCAAATCGCGCATCTTCATTTTGGCCTTGTGCAATTGCGATTTGGAATTGCCAACTGAGCAATCGAGCATTTTCGCGATCTCATGATGCTGATAGCCTTCCACCTCGTGGAGCGCGAAAATCTGCCGGCATCCTTCCGGCAAGTCCTGCATGGCGCGGCGTAGGGCAATGCGATCGACGGCGCCGCTGAGGTTCAAATCCGCTCTTCCCACGTCGCGGCGCAGGGATGGCGATTCTGAGGAAACTGGCTCATCGAGCGAGACGATGGGCGGCGCTTTGCGGCGGCGCAACTTCATCAGCACCGTGTTCACTGCGATGCGATAAAGCCAGGTCGAAAATGCGGAATCGCCACGGAAGGAACCGACCGAGCGGAACACCTGCATGAAGGCTTCCTGCGTGAGATCCTCGGCTTCGGCTACATCTTTCGTCATCAGCAGGCAAACCGAGTAGACGCGCTTCTTGTGACTTTGAAACAATGCGGCAAAGGCCTGTTCATCGCCCTGCTGGGCCCGCTGCACGAGGCTGCGTTCCGATTCGGTGGTGGGATTGCTGTCCTTTACTGCCGGAATCAAATTGGTCTCTGTCGCGGAAATCGCGCAAGTCGCCACTTTATTTCTCCTTCTGTGAAAGCTGGGCGTTGGCTGCTCTGGCTGCTTTCGAGAGCATTAACTACCACCCCGAGACTAGCGACAGTGCGGCAATCGGCCCATCAGGATGCTCCTGTAATTGTTTGCCAGACTTGCTGTAAGGAGAATTTAGGGAAAAACAAATCCGAGATACTCGGATTATTCAGAAATTTATTGGACGAAGGGTTTTGCGGAGGCGTGAAAAAACCTATGAATAGGGGTATCCGGAGCGTATCTCGCAAACTGTCCGACCACCGAAATTGGTAACGGCAGCGTTATTCAGTTGCCGTTAAACTGCAAATCGTGACGTGCAGCGGCACTCCCAGCAGCATGCTGAAGTGCTAATAGAGGCGGAATCCCACTTCCACGCTGATTTGCACGTTCACTGGATGCCCGTCCTTCATTGCCGGATGAAAGCGCCATTGCTTGACGGCCGCGATTGCTTTCGCGTCCAAGCCAAAGCCCAGGCCGCGGACTACGCGGATGTCACGCGGATTCCCCTGATCATCGACAATCAGCCAGAGAATGCAGGTGCCCTGCGTCTTTGCGTTGCGCGCTTCTTCGGTGTAGGTGGGATCGGGAGTCGAGATCGCCTCCGGCGCAGAAATTCCGCCGCCGACTTTATAGACTCCTCCGCCGATTCCACCGCCGCTGCCAACGCCCACCCCAGGGCCATGACCAACGCCTACACCACCGCCCGATCCCGAGCCAATGCCGCCGCCTGATCCGATGCCGTTAGAAGGCGGAGCTGAAGGAATGAGCGCCGCCGATGGGACGCCAAGATTCGGCATATGATTCGCGGCTACGTGAATCTGCGGAGGCACCACGACCGTCGGAGCCACCGCGAGCTTGGGGTGTTCGTTATGAAGAACGATGGCTGGCGGCGTGATCTGTTGCAGCGCAGGCTTGGGCAATTCTCCCTTGGGAGCTTGAATCTTGTCACGGTCTCCGCCACCGCCGCCGCCACTGGCGATTTTCTTGGCGACGGGCAGAGCATACGTATCCGGCGAAGGCGCAATCAGCGTAACGACCTCGTGCTTTTGCACCTGTTGCACCACTTTAGGACCGATCAATGCGCTCGAAAGCAGCAAGCCGACCACTACGACGTGAATTCCTGCCGACCACTTCAGCCCATCTGAGCGGTAATTATTGAATTGCCCCCAGATTGCCTCTGGAGCCGCTACTCTCCTCTCAGAACCTTCTCTGCTACTGCGAGCCGTTCTTGCACGATCACCGCGTGGAGCATCGAGAACTGCAGACGAAGAGAACGGGAAAAAAGAATTTGCCGTGTGTCGCGAACTCGGTTGATTCGGCATTGACGCTCCTAAAAAATCGGTACCCATCGCCAGGAAAACACAAATATTGCGAATGCTTCAGGACTCATAATCGGCCCGCCAGAAGCAGCACGATCAGAACCACGACGATCAATCCCAGTCCGCCGCTCGGGTAGTAGCCCCAGGATCTGCTGTAAGGCCAGGTTGGCAAAGCGCCCAGCAACAGCAAAATCAGAATTACAAGAAGAATTGTCCCCAAATGAACCTCCGATCACACATTAGTTGCAGTCAGCGTCTGGAAGGTGGGTTCGGCTTTTGGTAAGCCGAACCCGCAAGCATCGAAACGTTAACGGCTGGCCGATTGCGAAATACCCGCCTCAGGCTTTTTCAGCTCGCCCTTCTGCTGAACTTCGTCCGTGTACTTTCGAATTGTGTGCACGAACGCCGCCGCTTCGCGGTCTTGAGGCGCGACTTTGCCCGCCAGAATGTCCGGGAAAGGCACAAATTTGCCGCCATAGAGCAACCGGGTTTCGTCCTTGTCCTGTGTGACCACGGTGCCGCTCAAGTCAACTCCGGCAAACAAGCCGCGAGCTCGAGAGTAAGTAAGCATTTCAGCTTTCATCTTTATATCGGTGTCGGCGGCAGCATCACGCCCGACCGGGCCGGCCGCCGCGGAAGCGTCTGCGCCGATCTTGAATTTGCTCGATAGCAAGTGATCGACACCCTGTTGGTTCATGAAAAGCAGCACCAGGTCCACAGCTTGTCCGCCCAGCTGCAACCCCCAACTGCCGCCGGTCACTGAGAGGGGCGCTGGAGCGCTCCACCTTCCGTCGGGTAGTCTGCAGGTCGCCACGCCTTTGCCGTGGCTCCCGCCAAAACCCACAGCAATCTTGAACATCGATGGGATGACCGCGATGCACTTCGCATGTTTGATGATTTTGTCGGGGATCGCTTTGTCTGGAACGGCCATCACTTCGTCCATTACTTTGGCGGATGCGTCCAGCCTCTTTTCGATGTCCGACTTGTTTTGGTCTGCCTTGGAGTCTTGCGCGAACAATGTTGCGGTTGTGCTGGCCAGGAGCAACAAACCCGCCCCGAGCACCAAAAGAAATAGGGGCGCTTTGCAACCGATTCTCTTCATAACTGACCTCTTCTGTGCTCGAAGTGAGCAGATTTTTAAGTTTCCTACTCAGGCAACACTAACTTTGCGAGAAGCGGCGTTCCATCCGGTTCAGGCTGTAAAGTCAGCTAAGGGTTGCTGGAGGTACGTCACGGAATCTAGGAACAGCTGGTACTGCTAGTGCCCAGAACCCTGATGGATACTGTCCCGGCAGTATTGCGGGAACGAATTTTATAGAGGGTGAAAGCGCACGGAAATGCGAGCCTAAAGAATCAACGAGAGCAGTGGAGATTTGGCGTTATCGAAAGGGAAGGGAAACCACTAATCTCCCGGGCAGGCATCGACTAGCGCCGCAGGTTCGCGCATGGCCGGGCCGCACGGGATAGTGATCTCCAAAGCGGTTCCGGGATAGGTATTGCTCAGCTGCAATTCTCCTCCGAGTTCCCGCGCGCGCTGCTTCATGCCTCCAATTCCCACTCCCACGCTTTCCGGCTTCAACGCGATTACGTCGGGTGCGATTCCCTTACCGTTGTCGCGCACGGATACCGTCAGCAGTCCGTCTTTTTGAGTCACCGCAATTTCCACGCACGTGGCCTCGGAGTGGCGGAAGACGTTGGTCAGCGCTTCCTGGACGATGCGGAAAACTCCGGTTTCCATATCTGCCGTGAGCCTGGGGAATTCTTTGGGCTGCACCTCGAGAGCGGTTTGGATTCCGCTGCGCTTGGTCAGACCTTCCACATACCAGGAAAGCGCCGACAGCAGGCCAACTTCGTCCAGCAGCGGCGGATGCAGTAGATGAGACATGGTCCGGAC
>JASIKQ010000544.1 GCA_030049565.1 Candidatus Sulfotelmatobacter sp. | reverse complement strand
GGGCTATGTCGAATACGTGATCGCCGTCGAAGAACTGTCGCGCGTCGATGGCTCGGTGGGCATCATCGTGGCCGCGCACACCTCGCTGTGTTCGAATCACATTTTTCTCGCGGGCACCGAAGAGCAGAAAAAGAAATATGTCAGCAAATTGGCTACCGGAGAATTTATCGGCGCGTGGGGGCTGACCGAGCCTTCCTCCGGTTCGGACGCGGGCAGCGCCCGCATGACCGCGCGCCGCAGGGGGAGCGATTGGGTGCTCAACGGCACCAAGACTTTTTGCACCAACGGCCATTACGCCGATGTGATGGTGGTCATCGCAGTCACCGACCGCGCCGCCAAAACGCACGGGCTTTCCGCCTTTATCGTGGAAAAAAACACCAGGGGATTTCGTCCTGGGAAAAAAGAAAACAAACTCGGGCTGCGCGCCAGCGACACCGCCGAAATGATTTTCGAAGATTGTGTGATCCCCGCGGGAAATCTTCTGGGAAAAGAAGGTGACGGATTCATCGACGCCATGCGCGTCCTCGATGGCGGCCGCATTTCGATTGCGGCTTTGTCGCTGGGTATGGCGCAGGGAGCCTACGAAGCCGCGCTGAAGTATTCCAAAGAGCGCAAGCAATTTGGCAAAGCCATCGGAGAATTTCAGGCGATTCAGTGGAAGCTCGCCGACATGGCCACCGAGATCGACGCCGCCCGTTTGCTCACCATGCGCGCCGCGTCAATGAAAGATGCAGGTTTGAAAACCACAATGGAATCTTCGATGGCGAAGCTCTACGCCAGCGAGGTCGCGGTGAAGTGCGCCAACGAAGGAGTGCAGATTCACGGCGGCTACGGATTCATCAAAGACTATCCCGCCGAAAAGTTCTACCGCGACGTCAAGCTGTGCACGATCGGCGAAGGCACGAGCGAGATTCAGCGGCTAGTAATCGCACGGCAGTTGCTGAAGGAATAAACAGACGAGGAGCAAGATCGCGGCAAGCGGTCAGATCGGCGAACACCATCGGACCTTCGTGGTCATCAGGTTACCAATGAAGCGCGAAACCGATTTCAGTTTCTTTAGATCATCGGGAGTGAAGTCTGGCCCCGCTGCGTCCGGGCGTGGCGCCTTGCGGGAGACTTGAATCACGCCAACTACTTCCCCGTTCGCCGCAAGGATGGGTGCAGACATGAGCTTCTGAATCACCTGCTCGTCCAGTCCAGTGTCCCCTAGCTTGACGAGTTCAAAAATGCTGAAGTGCTTTACTTTTGTGAAGCCATTGAAAAGCTCTGCCTGCTTGCTCCGCGCTGTGCGGGCTGCTACCGCAGAACTGGAAAGGGGAATCGCTCCCGCTGTTTGCAACTCAGCAGGGTATACAAAGTTCAGCAGGCTTCCGCTGAGTTCCAGCAGGGCGACTTCCGTTTCTCTCACATGGAAGATTTTGGCAACGCAGGCGCAAATTGACTCTGGAGTGCTGTCCGGCGAGTCCAAGCCTGCGATCTGGTCGATTTCCTGCACGTGCTTAGCATGACGGTACAGAACGTAACCGGCAAGGTAACTAATGGGCCAGCCTCTGGTCACTGATATTTCAGTGACTTGGCAGCCTCAGCAATGACTTGGCAGTCGCAGCGATTCGCCCAAAAATGCGGTTGTCAGCGGAGACAGCTGTTTTACACTGATCTTTGAACGCAAAAAATCAGCCATCCATTGCCTCTCTCCGTTCCGGCGATCTGCGGGCCCTCGCGCGCGCCATCTCGACCGTCGAGAACCGCGCCCCAGGGTGGTCCGATCTGCTCAAAACCTTGTTTCCCCACACTGGCCGCGCTCGCGTCCTCGGCCTCACCGGCGCACCCGGTGCCGGCAAAAGTACGCTGGTCGATCAACTCGCCGGTCACTATCGCAAAAGCAATCGCAGCGTCGGCATCATCGCCGTTGACCCCACGAGTCCCTACACGGGCGGAGCGATTCTTGGCGACCGCATCCGCATGCAGGATCACTTTTCCGACCCCGGCATCTACATTCGCAGCATGGCCACACGCGGCTCACTCGGCGGACTGGCGCGCACCACCGCCGATGTCAGCACCGTCCTCGATGCCGCCGGCCGCGACATCATCATGATTGAAACTGTGGGCGTCGGCCAGGACGAAATCGAGATCGTCCGCCTAGCCGATATCACGATTGTGATTCTGGTTCCCGGCATGGGCGACGACGTGCAAACGATCAAAGCGGGCATCATGGAAATCGCCGACATCTTTGTCATCAATAAAAGCGACCGCGAGGGCGCGGAACGCGTCGAGCGCGAGATTCGTACGCTGCAATCCCTGGCTACGCGGAGCGATGGCTGGACGCCTCCCATTGTCAAAACCGTAGCCAGCGAGGGCGCCGGCGTGGACCAACTCGCCGCCGCCGTCAGCAGCTACGAAGCTTATCTCAAGAAAGAAAACCTATCGTTGCGCAAGAGCGTAGAAAACTGGCAGGAGCGCTTAGTCGAGATGCTGCGTGACGTCCTGCTCGAAAAAGCCCGCATGCACCTCGCCGATGGAAATTTGGCGAAGCTAGCCACTCAGATCGCAGAACACAAGCGCGATCCTTATACACTGATTGAGGAGATTGCGGCGCAGGCGGAGGAAAATGGCACAGATCGATCATCTCGGCATAGCGGTTAAATCGCTGGAATCGGCAAGAACCATCTATGAAAAGCTGGGATTAACCGTATCTCCGGTAGAAATTGTCGAACACGAGCGCGTGCGCCTGGTGATGGTGCCCGTTGGAGAAAGCCGGCTCGAGCTGCTCGAAGCCACCTCGGAAGACTCGGCGATCGCAAAGTTCATCGCCAAGCGCGGTGAAGGGCTGCATCATGTTTGCTTGCGAGTTCCAGATTTGGCCGCCATCGTTGACCGCATGAAAAAACATGGAGTCCGTCTAGTTTCCGACGAAATTAGAACCGGCGCGGGAGGCCACAAATACATCTTCCTGCATCCTTCGACCACGGGCGGCGTGCTGATGGAACTGGTACAGGAAAAGACCTGAACCATTGATTCTTCACGGACGGTCGCCGATAAGCGGCCGATAAAGCGAACGTATCGACTAGAGCCGCTCGACTGCCAAAAATTCCCACATGCTTCTTCTCGCCATCGATACCTCCGGCAAGCAAGGCAGCATCGCGCTGGCGCGAGCGGAAGAGCCGGCTCCCGAGAGTGAACTTGAAATAATCGAAGTCGCCCCGCTTGCGGGAGGCACCTTCTCTGCCCAGCTCATCCCGCAGGTTGCCGGATTACTCTCTAGATTTGGATTCACGATACATGGTATTGGCGCATTTGCGGTCGTTTCAGGGCCAGGCTCATTCACCGGATTGCGCGTCGGGCTGGCGGCGGTAAAGGCACTGGCCGAGGTGCTAGGCAAGCCAATCGTCGCGGTGTCACTGCTGGAGTGCTGCGCCTTCGTCGGCGGCGTACAAGGCAAGGTCATGGCTGCGCTCGACGCGGGACGGAATGAGGTCTACATTGCCGAGTACGAAACCACCCCCAGTCGCGGCGAGATTGTGTGCCAACGCGTAATGACGAAAAGCGATTTCATCGCTCACGCAAAATCATCGGCCGTGGTCACGCCCGACCCCGTTCTAGCCGATACCGCCACCGCGGCTGGCATAACTGTTTTGCGTCTCGAGCCGCTCTCCGCCGCTTCGGTCGCAAAGTTGGGCTGGCGCAAGCTACTGCTTGGAGAGACCGTTACCCCTCAGGGGTTGGAGGCGAACTATATCCGGCGCACTGATGCCGAAATGTTGGAAAGAACCGGATCCTAGCGTGCGCGTCAGGCGGGCAACAATTGCGGACCTCCCAGCCATTATGGAACTCGAGCGGCAAATGCCTTCGGCCGCCCATTGGTCCCAGCCGCAATACGAAGCTCTGTTTCTGTCGCAAGGTCCCCAAGGGCGCGCCGAAAACCTCGCTTGGGTTCTTGAGCACGCCCATACAAGGTCTGCACCAAGCGGCACTATCATTTCAGTCGAAGTTGCTGCATTTCTCATCGCTCATCGTGTCGATGATGAATGGGAACTGCAAAATCTTGCCGTCGTCGCCAACGAGCGCCGTCAGGGACTGGGCACGCTTTTGCTGCGTCAACTAATCGCCCAAGCAAAACAGCAAAAAGGCAGTCGAGTATGGTCAGAAGTTCGAGAATCGAACCGAACAGCGAGAGCGCTGTATTCCAAGCTGGGTTTCAAGGAAACTGGTTTGCGCAAGGGTTACTATTCAAACCCTCCTGAAGACGCAATCCTTTATCAACTAAGCCTTTAGTTAGCTTCTTCTCATAACGAGACTGCACCAGAATTCGGCATTGAACCGATTTTGGTGCTGTGGTACGGTAAAGACAAATCCCGGTTGGAGGTCTGCTGGATGATGACTCCGAGAGACGCGCTTCTGAGCAGCCACGATGAATTCCGCAAACTAGCTCAGGAGCATATGCAGTATTCCACTCGCCTTGATTCTCTTACCCAAAAGCGTTATCTCAGCGAAGACGAAAAATTGGAAGAAGTTCGACTCAAAAAGCTCAAGCTGCGTCTGAAGGATCAGATGCAGTCGATTGAAAGGCAGTACCGGCAGCAGTTCGGCGCGCACGTAGCGTAACGTTCTTGCCAGTTTCAGTGCGGCCCTTGCGGCCACGGGATTTTTGTATCTTTCGACAGGCGCCGATAGGCGCCACTCTTCATATTACGCCTCTGCCAGTGTCCGCGGATTTCCGTTAGCAGGAATCGCTCACGCTACGCCACTAACAAACCGTACTCTATAATGGAACTTCTCCGATATGGTTCGAGATGGATATTTCTACGGGATAGGGCTGGTCGCGGCTGGCATATTCGCGGCGTGGTTCACTGCGCCCCTGTGGGCTTTATTGCCATGCGCGTTCGCGGCGTTCTTCCTCTGGTTCTTTCGCGACCCGGAGCGGGCTATCCCCAACACCGCGGGAGCGCTGGTTTCGCCCGCCGATGGCAAAGTTACCAACGTATCGCTGGTTGATACCGGCGCCGGAAAACAGACTCGGGTAAGTATCTTTCTGAATGTCTTCGACGTGCATGTAAACCGTTCGCCGATTGCGGGAATTGTCCGTGAAGTTCGCTATGAGCGTGGAAAATTCATGAACGCCATGAACCAGGCTTCTGCCGAGCAAAACGAGCAGAACGTCGTGCGCATGGAGGGCGACGGGCAGACCGTTGTTTTCAAACAGATAGCTGGCTTGCTGGCGCGGAGAATTGTATTCTACCCCAAAGTGGGCGATAGGCTTGACCGTGGGCAACGAGTGGGTCTGATCAAGTTCGGTTCCCGCGTGGATGTGCTGTTCGACTCCTCGGCCACGATGCAAGTGAAAGTTGGTGATCGCGTGCGGGGAGGCGCGAGCATTCTGGCCCAGCTTCAGCAAGAGTCCGAACTGGCGGCCACAGGGCAAGGATCAGCCGCCGAAAGGACGCGTTGATGGATATCGCAATTCCCAATTCCGGGTCGCGTCGGCATCGTTCACGCCGCATGAGAAAGGGAATGTATATCCTTCCTTCCCTGTTCACCAGCGGAAATATGGCGGCAGGCTTCTATGCCATTGTGCAGGTGCTCTACTATGCCATTACCAACCTGTACTGGCATCTGGATCATGCAGCCATTGCCATCGGTCTTGCGGTGCTGTTCGACGGCCTTGATGGCCGCATCGCTCGCATGACCGGCACCAGCAGCGACTTCGGCAAAGAACTCGATTCGCTCGCAGATGTGATCACCTTCGGAGTCGCTCCTGCCATGTTGGCGTGGGCTTGGGGCTTTCACGGCGTCCCGACGGTGCTGCTTACGGTGTGGCACATCAAGCTGACTCAACTCGGCGGCATCGCCTGTTTTCTTTTTTTGGTCGCTGGAGCCAGCCGCCTGGCCCGCTTCAACATCACCTTGAATCCCCAGCCCTCTAACCCTGGCCGTCCAGGAAAGAAGTATTTTGTCGGCATGCCCATTCCTGCCGGAGCTGGCGTGATCGCAGCCGTGGTTCACTTCCAGGATGGCGATCCGATCCGCTCCTGGTATACGGCGCTGGCCTGGGTGGCTATGGTGGCTACCGTCGGCTATCTCATGGTCAGTACCTGGCGCTTCTACAGCTTCAAAGATATCGATTTACACTCGCGCCATCCCTTCCGGCTCTTCGTTCTGCTTGCCGCGCTGATTGCCAGCGTTGCGGCCTTCTCCGGACCTGTGTTATTTGGCATGGCCTTGCTGTACATGTTTTCAGGAGTCTTCTGGCGTCTGCAGTGGATCTTCCGCCGCCGCAATCCCCGGCCGCCGCCTACCTACAGAGAGGCGTCACAGACTTCATGAGCAGTTCTTCCAAGATCGCAACCCCGCCTTTTGCGTCTCCGGCGCGCGGGATTTACCGCGTGGCCATCGTGGGCGGCGCCACGCTAAAGGGTAAGGAAGTTGCGGAAGTGCTCAACGAACGCAACTTCCCC
>JASIKQ010000543.1 GCA_030049565.1 Candidatus Sulfotelmatobacter sp. | reverse complement strand
CGTGGTGGAAGGCGTGGGCCGTCACGGATGCGATTACATGACCGCCGGAGTGGTTTTGATTCTGGGCCCGGCTGGCCCCAACCTTGGAGCTGGCATGACTGGAGGGCTGGCTTACTTAGTGTCCGCCGATCACCGCGATTTTTTGAGAAACGATCTTTTCAAGGACGATCACCTGAACCACGACTCGGTGCGGTTCGCAACCCTGGAGCCGCAGGAAGAACAATGGTTGCGCCGCATTCTTCGGCGGCACCTGCAGCTCACGGGGAGTCCTCGCGCTGTGGAATTTCTCGCCCGCCCGTCCCTGCCTCTGCTTAGGATTGAGCCGCTCACCGCGCCATGCTCCATCGAAGCAACCTGGGCCCCTGTCCTTGCCCGCCTCGCCGCCCACGAAGAACGCAACTACCGGCGCGACAAAAATCTTCAGTCCGAGACCCTGGTCATCCAATAAACCACATGTGGGCCAAGTCACTGCACGAGCACGCAGGCTTGACTATAATCTCCCACAACTCTCATGGACTTCGATCAGCTCATTACGTTTCTTGAGGTCGCGCGGCAAGGCAGCTTCTCGCGCGCCGGAGAAAAAGTCTTCCGCTCGCAATCGGCAGTGAGCGCGCAAATCCGGCAATTGGAGCAGGAATACGGCGATCGTCTGCTGGACCGCTCCGGCAAAACCGTGAAACTCACTCCCGCAGGTCAGGTCTTTCACGACTATGCTCTGCGCATGAAAAAGCTGCGCGACGAATCGCTCGTGGCCGTCGCCGATCACGGCCATACCCCCCGCGGCACCCTTCTGGTCGGGGCTAACGAAGCCACCACTCTCTATGTCTTGCCCGAGGTTTTTGGCGAGTACTGCCGCCGCTATCCGGACGTACAGATCAGCATTTATCGCAACTTCACCTATAAGATTGTCGAAAAACTCGAAAACAACAGTCTCGACGTGGGCGTCGTCAGTCTGCCGGTTCAATCGCCCAGCTTAAAAATCCAGACCATCTATCGTGACCGGCTCATGCTCATGGTGAGTCCGCAAAATCCCTTGGCCAAGCTCAAGACCGCCCACATCAGCGACGTCGTGAAGCAGCCCTTGCTGCTTCCGAAAACCGGCCACACGCGTCGCTTGCTCGACAAAATGTTTCGCGAATACAACTCCGAGCTGAAGGTCAGGATGGAGCTGCCGAGCCTGGGCATGATCAAGAGCTTTGTCGCCGCCGATCTGGGAATCTCGCTGATTAGTGGATCTTTCGCGCGCGACGAAGTGCAGGCCGGCCGGGTCAAACTAGTGGAACTGCAAGGCGTCGAACAGTGGCGTGAACTCGGCCTCGCCTTCCGCCGCGACCGTACTCTTTCCGTCGCTACCAAGACCTTCATCAGTGTCCTGCGCCAATTCTCAGACCATTTGAAAAAGACAGAAGGCTCGGAAAAGAAATGACAAGAAGAAATGCAATGTTGAAAAGTGTTGTCTTTTTCCCGTTGGTATCGTTGGCTTCGGCGAACATCGCCGTCTTGCGCACATGCGCCATTGGTGGAGAACGAGCGTTAACTGTTTGAGATGATGGTGGCCAGGGACGGAGTTGAACCGCCGACGCCAGCCTTTTCAGAACCGTGGTTTTGAGTACTTACAACGCTTTAACCAGCTGCCGAGGGCCGCTTTAGTACGCCGTAACTCCTGCAAAACGGAAACGCCACAGGTGAGAACCACAGGTGATTTTCCTTCGACAGAATCTCGTGTGACGAACAAAAAGCGAACACGATAGACTGTCTTGCGTGGACGGGGGGTGCAAGCGCGTACCTTACCTAACGATCTCTTCTCCCCTTAAAGAGTTTGCAGAAAGAGGCGGATCACGGAGGACTAGCGGCGGATCTGAGACCAGCACCGACACAATCTCGGTGTGAAATCACAGGTGTCTGACGAGCTTTTGACGCGCATAGACTGCCGACACCCAGATGTAGGCCCACGTTTTAGAATGTCCATTTGAGGTGTGTCTCATGCTAAGGTGCCACAGTATTGTGTCCGGCCTTGTGGCTCTAATTCTTCTGGCTCCGTGTTCCTATCCACAAGCAAGCGGGAAAAAGAAAGTTGCGAGCCAGGCCGATCTGCCACGATTCACTTATCCCGTGAAGGGCTCGGCTTCTGATCTGCTGCAGTCGGACGACGCGACTTTCAATCCATTCGCCTCCAAAGTCCGCGCCGACTTGGACAGTACATTTCGCGATTACGAGATCGACGACAAATCGACCTTGCGATTGCTCTTGCAGGCAAAACTGGATTCGCAGCAGTTTGCCGATGAGAACCAGGCTGCACTTGAAACCGTAGCGTCTCTTCGCGGTGAAGAAGAGAAACCAGCAGCGCGTTTGACGACTGGACTTTTCACGTCTGCAGTACTGAAAGCGGCGATCGAGACGCAAAGTTCCAGCGGCCCGGATTTCGAGAAATCCTTTGCGAAGTACTATCGGGAGGCGATCGATCCCCTGCCCTGGGCTCTGGTAGAGGATTCTGTCAGATCCCAACTCAAATACGACTGGCTTGCTAGCAAGGCTTACGTGATTGGGAAGGTCAAGACGGAGATCGACCCATCAGTGGCAAAGTCGGGCACCGTGGATGCCCTGCAAGCGTGGCAGCTGATCGGCTACAGAAACTATTTTCAGTTTGTGTGGCTCAACGCGACCGGCGCCGACGTGCTGAGCCGCTATATTGCCGCGCATAACGTGCGAAAACCAGATATTTGGGCGGCACGAGAAGTGACACTTACAGCCGACCAGAAGCTGGCGCCGGTCCTGGTGGGCGTCTGGGACACCGGGGTCGATGTGTCCGTATTCGGCGATCAGGTTTTCACCGACCCGCTTCCCACCGCCAGTGGCGAGCATGGGCTGGCCTACGATGACCAGGGGAATTTATCTCAATCGTGGCTCCGTCCGCTGACTGCGAAGCAGCAGCAACTATATGCGACTAAGCTTCGCGACTATTGGAATGGAGAGGATGACTCGGATGAGGGGATTGACTCGCCGAAAGCGAAAGCATTTCGAGAGACGATGGCCGCGTCGACCCCGGACGAGATCCACGAATTATTAGAGACGTCAGACGTAGCCAGTAATTACGCGCACGGGACCGGTGTGGCCGGGGTTGCGGTGCGCGGGAATCCGGCTGCGCGTATCGTCATAATTCGCTTCAATGACTACTTGACAAACACCCATTTCCACCGACCGAGGAGTGGGCGCGCCGATTTGCGGCCGACTTCCAACAGATTTCCGAGTATTTCAAGACGCGGCACGTTCGAGTTGTGAATATGAGCTGGGGCGACGAACCGCAGGAGTTCGAATTGTGGCTTTCGAAGACGAGCAACGAGGCAGATCCGGCAGTACGAAGGAAACAGGCTGCCGCACTCTATACCATTTGGGCAGCCGCGGTCGAAAGCGCCATCAAGAACGCGCCGGATACCCTTTTTGTCACCGCCGCGGGCAACAACGACAGCGATGTATCTTTCACGCAGGAGGTGCCGGCTGGGCTCCGTTTTCCCAATTTAATCGCCGTGGGAGCGGTAAATCAGGCCGGAGACGAAGCCAGCTTCACGAGCTATGGCAGCACGGTCGTGGTGGATGCGGACGGCTATGAAGTGGAGAGTAATCTTCCAGGCGGCGGTACGATCAGGTGGTCCGGCACGTCGATAGCATCCCCAAACGTAGCGAATCTGGCCGCGAAGCTGCTTGCGCTCGATCCTACAATGACCCCGGAGCAAGTGATCGATCTCATCAGGCGAGGCGCAACCACCAGCGAGGACGGCAGGCGTCACCTCATCGACGAGAAACGCTCGGTGGCTCTGTTGAAAGAGCAGGCGAAGAAGTAATCAGTCTGCCGTGCGCAACGCCGTGTCGTACGGACCGAACGACGAATGCATCAACTCGCCTTCCCCCTCATGGCTACATTCAAGCTGAACTTCCATGAGAACTCGGAAACTGTGCAGGAAACGGCGTTGTAAGAAGCCAGAGTTCCGAGAACTGACAGACCACAGGTGTGAAATCACAGGTGTGAAATTTCCGGCTGGTTTGCTAAACCATTGACTGATGAAGGTCTTGGTAGCGACGGAAAGAGTACGGTCGCGGCCACGCTTAGTTCTGGTTTCCACCTCCATGGGTTTGGCGGCAGACCTTGCAAAACGTCGGCGCCTCTGAGTTGTCCACGTGGTGCCGCGCTGGTTTCAAAGTCCTAAGATAGGCGTACATCGCGACGATGTCCTCGTCCGTCATTCCTCGGTAAGCGTGCCAAGGCATGATCTGGTTGAGCTGCCGTGCGCCCACAAACCCCGTGCGAAGTACCTGGACGAACATGGCTTGATCGTAATAAGAAATTCCCGATGGGTCGGGAGTAATGTTGGCGCTCGCCACGCGGCCCCACGGTCCATCAAGAATGAACCCGCCGCCGAAGTCGAGGCCCGGTAGCGGCTGCCCGTGTGCGTCCTGCGGGGTGTGGCAGTCCGTGCATCCGGCGATCGTCACCAGGTATTTCCCGCGCTTTTCGGGAGTCGAAACATCGGGTTCCAGCACTGGCGCGTCCAACGGCTCCGGCACGGTGCGGATCAGGTACTTCACCGGGAAAATCAGGTCGGTCGTCGGCTGCTGCTTGCGCACCGGCGGCAGCGACCGCAAGTACACGATGATCGACGCCAGATCTTCGTCGGAGATGGCCCGGAAATCCGGGTACGGCATGAACGGAAACAGCGCCCGCCCATCGTGACTGACGCCCTCGCGGATGGCGCGTGCCAGTTGATCGTCGCTCCAGTTGCCCGCGCCAGTTTCGGTGTTTGGAGTGATGTTCGGCGCGTACACCTTTCCAGGGAAACCCTTAAGAACATTCATGTCCTGCCCTGCGCCCAGCGTCCCCGGCAATATCGGTGCGTCGTGCAGTGTCCAGTCGTGTTCCGCATGGCACCCCATGCAATCCGTCACATTCTGGACGAGGTATCGGCCGCGGGCCAAGCGTTCCGGCGTGCTCTCGAACTTCCGCGCCGTAAGAGGGCGCGCCCTCGGTCCGATGAACGGCCGCCAGCCGATTGTGAACGTGATCCCCGCGGCCAAAACGAGCACGAGCACGGCGAAAACTAACCCCGGCGTTTTTCGAAGTCTGTGCATCCTAAGAACCTCCTGTAGGCGGAGCAGGCGTCAGGCCATGGCGGCGCATGATCTCCGCCAACTTTGCCCGGTCCGGCAGACCACCAGCGGCCGCTTTGATTACCTCAGAAGACTCGCGGAAATATTGCGGGCCGATTGCGGGGGGCGTGATCACGCACACCCCCTTCACGTCTTCTGTACCCCGTCCGCGTTCGGTCAAGCAGGTGGGAACTCTGCTAACGGATTGGCATTTGGAGCCGGGGGCCTTGACTCGAGCGGGCGCGATACGACGGTCCGACCTGGAGATAACTTCTTCCGCTATAATCTGCTGCTTAGATGCAATTTTTTGCACTCGAAGCCCTATCTTCACGCCCTGCGGTTCAGGGCATGCTTCTGATCCGAGACCGGTCGTTAGAGGCATGTCAACGGTACGTGAAGGTAAAAGCTAAATGTTTTACGTAAATCGATTAATATTCTAAGGCCTCTAGAGTGTGGGGCTGCGCTGTGGATATCCCTGCTTCACCGAAAAAACTGGCAGGCCGTTACGAGATCAGGCAGATTCTCGGCCAGGGCGGCATGGGCCTGGTTTACCGGGCTTATGATGCGGTTGTACGCCGCGAGGTCGCGGTCAAGACCATCCTCGATATTCCCGATCCCGCAGCGCTTCAGTTGTTCTACCGGGAATGCGATTTGCTCGCGTCGATGAGCCATCCAAATATAGTTGAAATTTTCGACATTGGAGAATTCGAGGAAGAAGGCAAGAAGAAACCATACTTCGTGATGCCGCTGCTGCCCGGCACCACCCTCGAATATTACATTCGCAAGGCCAGCCACAGACTTACGGTAGAGCGGACGATCGACATCGTTTCTCAGGTCTGTCGCGGATTGCAGGCGGCGCACGAAAGGAACCTGATTCACCGGGATCTTAAGCCGAGCAACATCTTCGTGATGGAAGACGACTCCGTGAAGATTATTGATTTCGGCGTGGCTCATATGGCTGATGCGCATACCACCCGGGCACACAAAGGTACTCTGCTGTACATGTCTCCCGAGCAGCTGGAGCTCAAGCCGCTGTCGCCAGCCTCGGATATTTTTTCGCTTAGCGTCGTCTGTTATGAAGCGATGACGGGGCGCAACCCGTTTCAACGCGCAAGGGCCGACGAAGTAGTGGAAGCGATTCTTCACCACATTCCGCCGTTGGCCGCGGAAATAAACTCTGCCGTAAGCCAGCCTGTCAGCCGCGTGCTGCACAAAGCCATGGCGAAACAATCCTGGCATCGT
>JASIKQ010000542.1 GCA_030049565.1 Candidatus Sulfotelmatobacter sp. | reverse complement strand
AACGGCGGCGATCTCGAAGCCGCGGGAGGTGTGGCATGAGTCACTTCATCGACTGGATCGCCGCCGAAGAAGCCAATCCCAATCCGCTAGCTAACCCGCATATCGCAGACCAGCCGCTTCCAGCTGACCCGAATATCGAAGCCCAGTCACTTGCAGCCCAGCCGCTTCCAGAAGCTGCTCGCAAGCCACCCAGGCAGCCAGGCCGCCCCTCGTGGAAAGCTCTGCCCGCACACAATTTTCCCGCGCGGACGATTGCACCGGCAAAGCAACCCGCAGCCAGATCGCAGAACCAGGCGGATCGCGACCCCGATCTCTGGCTCTACCGCAGAAAAACCGTCGGCCTGCTGCGGCGCTACATGCGCTGGTCTCTGGAGGCGGGCCGCGTACCGTCGCTGCTGGGCCGCGAACTGTTTCGTTCGCGCATCACCTCCTACACCTCGGTCACATTCGAATCACGCGTGATCTTCCTCTTCGACGTCGAGCGCTGCCTCGATCGGCTCGACGATTTCGATCGCCAGATCGTCGCCCGCGTCATCTTGCAGGAGCACAGCCACGAAGCCGCCGCCCGGCTCCTTCACTGCACCCGCAGAACGCTGGAACGCCGCGTGCCGATGGTGCTCGACGAGTTAAGCAACGCCTTCCTCAAGGCCGAGCTGCTCATCCCGTTTCCGCGAACCGACGGCGGTGTGCAGTGAGCCCATGAACTTAATCCTCAAAAAAATGCTGTCAAGAGGCGCTCAAATCAATTTTTGACTCAAGTGATTGAAAATGTGGCGACAAAAATTCTCGCCCGCATGTCACAATTTGGGGTCTGGAGTTGATATAATAAAAAAATAAGGCTTGAGACAAAGGCCATTCCGGCGCACCTCAACGGTGCGCCTTTTCATTTGTTACAGCCGATGTCTGGCATCTCCCGGCAAGGGGAGGGCACCTCAGCCGTGCCGATTGGCATCGCCCTTTGATGCGGCTTTAGCCGCTGAGGTGAACTCTCAAGCGCGCACCAAAACCAACTCTCCAGCATGCAGTCAAACAAGCAGGAAAACCATCCGCCTAACGGACGTACAGAAAACACCCGAACCACCGACCCTCCCAGGGATCTCAAGCCCGTCACCCTGGCGCAGGTTCGCAAGAGCTTCAACCACATCGCTGGGAAATCCATCGCCGAAATTGCCAACGGCCTTGTCGACGCGGCCAAGCAGGGAAAAGTCATGTCCGCCAGATATCTCCTCGAACTGGCCGGCATTTATCCCGTTCCCGACGACGGCAATGACCAGATCGAAGAAGGATCGCTCGCCGCGGCCCTGCTCAAGCATTTGGGCCTGCCCACGGAACCGGTGCCATGGGAGGACGTGCCCTCGCCATCGGCCGCGGAAGCATCGGTGCCCCAGCCTGCTCGTGCCGAAGATACCGTAAAATAAATACACTCCGCACTCGAGGACGCAAGATCGGATGGATATGACATGGGTGACCGACCGCATCGCGATCGGCGGCGGAATCTGGAATGCGGAGAACATGGCCGCGGTTGCGCGCGCCGGCATCACCCACATCATCGACATGCAGATGGAGTTCGACGATACCCCGCTCGCCCAACCCCATGGCATCGCGGTCTGCTGGAACCCGGTCGACGATGATTTCGAGCCCAAGCCCCGCGAAGTATTCGAGCGCGGCGTAGAGTTTGCCCTGTCCGCGTTCGACCAGGACCAGTCGAGATTGTTCGTTCACTGCGCCGCCGGAGTTCACCGCGCTCCCATGATGACCCTGGCTCTTTTGGGAGTACTGGGCTGGAACCTCGACGACGCCATGGATCTGATCGAGAGCCGGCGCCCGGCCGCCGACTTTGCCGAAGTCTACGTGCAGAGCGTGGAAAGATTCTTGAAGGCCCGCGCCCAAACCGAAATGACTCCCCGCTGATTTCTTCAATGGCGGGCGTGTTTTTTGAAGGGGCGCGGCTTCCAGCCGCGCCGTTAGTTCGGCAAAATAGAATGCGGCTTTAACAGCTGAGGGACGCTTTCAGCGGAGCGCAGCTCCGCAGCCTCGCACTCGCACTGAGCCCGACCACATTTTGACGGAGGAAGTATGTTTCAGCATTGCCGCCCGGCGGGGCGGCTTTTTTATTGCCTGCTGCTCGCAGCCATAATATTGCCGGTGTCGATCGCCGTCCGCTCAGCGCGCGCAGAAAATCCCTCTGCTAAACCCGCAAATGCGGCCGCCTCCCGAGCTCCCGAACCGCGCGCCCCAGCCGCGATTCCAGCCGCGACCGCCCCGCCCCCTCAAAGCGGACCCACGCTCACCAGTGTAGTCGACACCGTCTACACGGCTAACGGCAGCCCCGCTCAGGGCGTTCTGATTATCACCTGGCCTGCATTCCTCACCGCCGGTGGCAACGCCGTCGCGCCCGGCGATCTACAGGTCACGCTTGGCACCAATGGCGCATTAAATGTCGCCCTCGCTCCCAACGCAGGTGCTACCCCCGCCGGCGTGTACTACACCGTGGTCTACCAACTTCAGCCCAGCGAAGTGCGCACGGAATATTGGGTGGTTCCCACAACTTCTCCGGCAACTCTGGCGCAGGTGCGAACCACGCCCGGCTCCGGCGCCGCCTCCCAGCCGGTTTCGATGCAGTATGTGAACACGCAACTGGCTACCAAAGCCAACGACAACTCGGTTGTTCATCTCGCCAATGCCGAAACCATCACCGGCGTCAAAACCTTTACCGTTCCTCCGAATGTACCTGCGCCGGTGAACACCAACGACGTCGCCAACAAATCGTATGTCGATAATTCGGTAGCTGCGGTCGGAGCAGGCAACTATCTGCCGACCGCCGGTGGAACCATGACCGGCCCGCTGACCCTCAGCGGCAGTCCCACCGCTCCTCTCCAGGCCGCCCCAAAACAATATGTGGATTTATCGGTTGCAACCAAAGCTAATCTGATAAGCGGCCTGGTTCCCACCAATGAACTGGGCACTGGAACCCCTTCCGCGCTGAATTGTCTGCTCGGCAACGGCACCTGGGGCGCCTGCGGCTCCAGCGCCAACGCCACCGAGATCCAAAGTGTTCCCGTAGCATCGACCGCTCCCTCCAATGGGCAGGTACTCGCGTACTCGTCGACGGCGGCTCAGTACCTGCCCTCCACCCTTCCCGGCGGCACCGGCGGAGTTTCCCTCAGCCCCTCCTCGAGTCAGAACATCGTTCAGCCCCTGGGCACGCAGTTCTCCACCAATAATCTCGCCAATATTCGCTACGTGATCTCCACCTGGAACTGGCTGCAGTCGCCCTCCGACAGTCTCTCCACTCCCGGCAGTCACACCATTCATCTCAGCCCCTGCCCGCTCGGCATCGATACCAATTCCCCGGCCAACTACTACGTCTATGCCGTCTACATCGCGGGCACGGGAATCCCGGAAGCCACGCCGGTTACAGGCGGAAGCTGTGCTCCCGGCGCCACCACTGGAACCATCACCGTGACCACCAGCTACGCTCACGGCTCGGGCTATACCGTAGGTTCGGCCAGCAGCGGAATTCAGGAAGCGTGGAACGACGGCTGGAGCAGCGACGTTCAACAGGAAAGCTCTCCCTATGTGAAGCTGGCTTCAAATACCGTCTACAACGTTTATTCTTCCGTTTATTTGCGCAGCCGCGGCGCCGTTTTCGATGGCGCGGGATCGATGGTGAACTGTTACACGCGCAGCCGCTGCTTCTATATCGGAACCACGCAGGCGACTCCCGCAGTCAACGATCACAAAATCTACGGCCTCACCCTCGTACCGCAACTCAACGTCGATGGCGTGCAGGTTTCGAGCGTCAGCGCCAGCTCCGGCACGTATACCCTAACCACCGCGACTAACCATCCCTTCGTCGTCGGCGATACCGTAGATTGCGAATATCACTCGCAAACCGCCGAGCAGCACTGGACTTCCCTCGTCCAATCCGTCCCCAACGGCACCACCTTCACCGTGCAGTTCGGCTCGACCACCTTTTCCGCCGGAGCTGCCACCTTTGGCTTCTGCGCCCTGCTAAACGCGGGAATCGAAGACAACTCCGACCACGTCTCCCTGCAAGACTTCAATATCGTCGGAGCGGTTGGCACTTTCACCTACGGAATCGTCAACGACAACGATCAGCAGTTCATCATCGAGCGCGCCGGCAACCGCGCTACAAGCACCATTCTCACCACGGCAAATTTTCCCATCGGGTCATTCCTCTATCAGCGCTCCGATCAGGGCAACGCCGGCATCACCTACATCCACAACACCGAACTGACCAACGTGAACTGCGCCACCGCCGGCGGTAACGGATTCGTTTTCACCGATTCCGTCTGCCAGGGCTTCCCCACGTTCGGCGTGCGCTACTTCGGCGGCTACCAGCCCGCCACCATCGAAAATGTCTATCAGGAATCGACTGGCACATCTATCAATCCCCTCTACGGCTCCCTCGCCGCTCAGGCTGGATACGTCCTCGGCGGCGGATCGGGTACAAAAATCCTGGGCACCTTCCCCACCCAGGGTTATTCTCCAGTTTTCTCGACCGGCGGAGGTACCGCGGCAGAGCGCACCTACTTTGTCGTGCCGCGCAGTTCCACCCAGGGATACGGCCCGGTCCTTTTTATCGGCTCTGCCGAGCCCTCGAGCAGCAGCGTGAGCATTCCCCTCACCTGGCCCTCCGTCGAATTACAAGGGGTAGGTACGCTCACCTTCGATGTCCTGGTCACAACCGGATTGTCGGCGATTGCACCAAACGGTACCGCCGCCTATGCCATCGCCACCAACATTCCCGGATCCTGCGGTGCCGATGGCATGTGCTCTTTCACCGATACTCAGGCTGCCCCGGGCTCCTACACAGTCACGCCCCAGCAGTTTATTCCCACCTTCTGGTTTTGGCCGGTCGGCATCGCCATCAACAACTCAGTTATTTTTGCGGACGAGCTCGGCACCAACTTCTCCGCAGTCGCGAGTCAGGGAACCCTCGGCGTTTCCATCGTCGCCGATCAATGCCAGTCGGCAGGGCCTCCGCAACAAAGAACTCCCATCTGGATGAGTTGCACCGCCAGCGCTACCGCCGGCGGCTCGGGATCTGTTGCCACCGTTCTTCAGGAGCAGGACTACACCCAATCGCCGCCAGCCGATCTCGGAACCACAGTTTTCTGGAACCAGCCAATCTTCGGCGTCGCCACCACCGGCGGCGTCGAAGACAACACCGCGTCTTACCAGAGCCGCGCCGTGCGCCGCGCCATGTACGAGCAGGCTTATCAGGATGGCCGCGTCGAGCGCCGCGTCCAGCTCACGCTGTTCTTCTTTTCTGAGGTGACGCTGCTATGAGCACCGCTCCGCTGCGCCCCGCCATGGTTCCGATTACCCGCCAGATGCGAGCGTATTTTGCGCCCGTGAATCGCACCACCGAGTCGCCGGCAATTTTCGATCCCGCCGCAGCCGGCATGTTCCCGCTCGATTCCCCGCCCGCTCCCTGGCTCGACCTCGGCTGGATCGACGATTTCTCGCGCCAATATGACACGCCGACCGATGTTGTTCGTTCGGGCCCTGCGTCGTTGCCTGCAACTCAGTTTCGCGGCCCGCTCGAAGCCCGCGTCGAGTTCGATTTCCGCGAGTGGGGCAAATTGCAAATGGCTCTCGCCGGCGGCTCCGAGCACATGAACGTGCTCGCCACCAGTCCCAGCGCCGCGCCCGAGCCCTCCGGCGGAACTCCCATCGCCGGTGCGGCTGTGCTCTCCGGTTCCACCGCGACCGAAATTGTTGTCGGTGAAGGAGCGGTCGGCGGATTCGCCGCCGGAAATCTCATCGCCGTCGATCTTGATTATCAGCAGCAGATCGGCTATGTGGGCTCGGGAATTTCGGCGGCCTACGTGACCAATCCCGCCAGTGTAAACAACGATCGCAACTATGTTCGCCGCGTCACCTTCAATGTAGGACGCGTCGCAGAAATCACCGCCACGTCGCTGATTCTCGCCCAACCTTTATTAGCCGGTGCTCCGGCCACGAACGCGTCCGCGCAGGTGGTTGTGGCATTTGTCGACCGCGAAGGCGGATCGTTCTTCCAGGAATGGTCGGCTCTCTTCATTGCCGAGCCGGAATCCGGCGGCCGTGTCTGCTTCTACTATCCGCGTCTAAGCCCCAATCCGGGCGCAGCGCCTAGCGGTGTGACATTCAAATCCGGCGCCTCATGGAAGCCGCCGAAAAGCGGCGGCACACAAGCAGGCGGCGCGCCATCAAATCCTCAGCCGCCCGCCTCCAAAAATTCGTCCAGGAATTTTGTGCGCGAAGATTTCGCGGAAATTTTCACCCCGCTCGCCTCTGTCGCCCTGCACGCTTCGTTCATCGCTCTGCCGTTCACCGACACCAACGATGGACAAACCGTGCTCTGCTATCGCAGTTATTTCCCGGCTTCGATGGCAGCGGTCTACTAGCAGCCCGTGTCTAAAGTACGGCTGCTCACCTCGGAGAGCCGCCGAAAGGCCCAAACTGTCAGCGCCGCAAATACGATCGCTTGCGCTACGTGTATCCAAAACCAGTTGTCAGTCCCACTTTCCAAAACCAATCGACGCGTAGCATCGCGCGGCCAGATGAGGGTGAAAAAGATTAGTAGACCCACGAAGTGAACAGGAATTGCTGGCAGGGTCGAATCGGTGAGGTAGGCTGTGGCGCCGAAAGCTATGCCAACGAGAAAGTAGAAGAAGAGCTTGGGCCACAGGAAGCCTTGTGTCGGTCCATGGGCAAGCGCGAACACAATCGATGAGATCACGACCGCTATTGGGGCGCGAAACTCGCGTTCGAGGGCGACCTGAAAATATCCGCGAAAGCCAGCCTCTTCCATGAAAGGGGAAACCAATGACCCCATCAAGATCATGAGTGCTACTGTGATTCGCGGATAGCTCGATACATCCGAAAGCATGTTGGGTGGCATCTTCACCAACTGGAACAGCACGATCCAGATTCCAGCTAGCGCAACCACCGATAGAACACCCGCGACCCATGCCCACAAGTAGGTCTGTCCGGATTTTCTGTTGGCTCTCAGGTAGCGGCGTCGCGCTTCAGAAGTGCCGCGCGGCCACCCGCTCCCGCCGAGGTAGCCCCACGCCAGCCACAGCAGAAGCGCCATCGCGGGAACAGACCACGGTAATGTAGGGCTGCTACGAAGATTGGTGACGAGCAGGGCACTCCAGATACCGCCGGCGAGAATGGTGATGGCGAATGCCAACAGACCAAAGCCGATCACGTTCAAAGTGCGAGAAGAGAAAGAACGCTCTTCCCCCATCCCCCGCCTCCGGACTGCTGTGCTGGACTACGCTGCAATTTAATCACTCTTGCGCTGAGACAGTCTCTGCTTAAGTTGGTGGTGTCTGCCCTTGGGTGGCGCAGCGCTTCAGGCTGCGATAATGCGCCGGCTTTCCCCACCGGGAAATTGTCGCAAACCTGCGCGTTTCTGCACCCTACCGCCGCTGGTTTGTGCCAATCTGAACTAACCGTCTTTTCGCAAACACCCACAGGTTAAGCCCGGTCCGCCCGCGAACCATCGCAGGCGCACGCCGTCGTGTCGCCCGCGGAAAGGTCTGTTCTACGCACGATGAAGCTGACCATCGACAATCTTCAAGGACAAGGCCCGCAGGATTACACCAATTCGCTGGACACCACCCGTCTGCCCAAACTCGAGCGCAAGCTCAATCAGCCGGCCGAGCTGCAATTCAGTCTCTTGGCCAACACCACCGGTTTTATCGTTCCAGTCGCTGGCGCGCGTGTCATGCTCGGCAAAGCCAACGGCAGCGATGTATTCACTGGTTACGTAATCTCCTCGCCACAGTATGAATATCTCGGCTGGGGCGAACAAGGCCCGGTGTATCGCTACAACGTCATCGCGCAGAGTGACGAAATCCTGCTCGACCAGAAGGCGCTGCCCAATCGCTCCCCTTTTGTCGACCGGAGCGCGGGTGACGCGCTCCGGCAACTGGCACAGGATTTGTTGCCCGGATTCTTCGACACCAGCGCCGTACAGGATGTCGACACGCTGGCATCGTACGCCGTAAATCTCCAGAAGAATTTCTCTTTCCACGCCGCCGAGCTTGCCCTCGCGGCGCGGTCCAGCTTTCGCGCCATGAATGGCGCCTTAATCCTGGCGCCGGTAGGCGCATCCTCATATGCTCTGAACGAAACCGATCCCAACTTTTCCCCCGCGGGCCTTTCTCTGAACTGCCCAAACCTGCTGGTGAACCAGGTCATGGCGATCGGCCAGACCGAGCCGCGAGCCTACGTGCGCGACTACTTCGTCGGCGACGGGGAAAGCTTGGATTTTTATCTCTCGCAAAAGCCGTTCGCCCAAAGCAAGCCCGCTCTCATCGACGAAGACTATCTCGGTCCAGGCCTGGATCCCACAACATGGCTCGTCAACGACCCCTCATCGGTCGTCTCCGTCGTCAGCCAGACATTACAGATTGCCGGCGGCACGGGCGTCGACGGCCAAACCACAGTCAGCTTCATCGAGCAGATCGAGCTCGGTGGCGCGCTCGAATTGCAGCACGGCAACGTGACTTTTGCTGAACCGTCGCAAGGCGTGCTCGGCGGTTTATACTCTGGAGCAATCTCCGCAGCGGGATGTTTGGCCGGATTTCAGATCACGCCATCGGGCGCAGGCTCCAACATCCAGGCTCTCGTCAACGGCGCGCCCACCGGCCCAGTCATCTCCACCACACCCGGTCACCAGTATTTCTTCACCACCTATTTGTATTCGATGGAAGTCTTTCGTAGCCAGGAAACCTTCCATTCTTCGCTGCATCCCGCGGGCAGCGGATGGGGCGGCGCCGCCGTTGCCGCCGATGTCCGCTTCGTGCTCGAAGTCCAGGATATCGACCCCGCCAATCCAGCGAGTCAGGTAGCGCCGGCGACCGTCTTGTACGACGACGTCATCACCAGCGCCCCTGGATTCTGCACCTACGCGCTGGTCAATGTGACGAACATGCAGTGCAGCATCGCCTACACCTACGCCGCGCATATTTCGCTGGCAGAGGTGAGAACGGCCGTGCAGACTTCGCCGTCAGTGTACGCGCCCTACGTAACCCAGCTTGTGGGCTCGCTCTCTGACGGCGCGCAGTGCGAAATGACCAGCGATTCGCTTGATTTTTATCCGCAATACGTTCCCGCGCTGAATGAGTTAATCGTGGCCAGCTATCGCGGCAGCAGCCGCGCCGTCGCGCTGATACAGAACGCCCCGAGCGTAGCCTCGTTGCAAAATGGCGCCGACGACGGAACTCGCGGTAAGGTCGTCGAGCTCAAGACTCCCGCCGCGCGCACCGATATCGACTGCGAAAACGCGGCCTTGGCGATACTCGACGACTCCACCGCCACAGCCTGGTCCGGCGCCTACCAAACCTGGAGCGATTTCCTGCCCGGCGCAGCCGCAGACATTTTTCCCGGCGACGCCATCGCCGTCAACGTTCCCTCCCGCGGCGCCGCGTTCACCGCTATCGTGCGCCAGGTCGATCTTCAAATCGCCGACCCTGCCGGCGATCGCAGCTTCTATGCCATCGGCTTCGCCAACGATCTTGCCTGTCCTCTTGGAATCGAATACTCCGGCAGCTCCGTCATCATCGAGCTCCAAGACATGCCCACGCTTCAGCAAACTACGCAGGTGGGCTCCTATTACCAGACCAATCTGACGGAAGCGCAAATCACCTCCGTGACTTCGACCACAGTAGAAATCGACGCCGGCATGGCGCCGCCCACTGGCTACGGCATAGAGGTCCGGGAAAACGACTACGGATGGGGCGAGGCCAACAACCGCAATCTCATGGGCCGCTTCAGCACCCAAACCTTCAGCCTGCCGCGGCTGGCGCGAACCCAGAATTATTTCCTTCGCCTCTACGACAGTTCCTCGCCCCCGCGCTACTCCCGCTATTCCGCCGCGCTGCACGTGGATTATCCGCTCTAAGAAGTTTTTCGATTTCGGCTGGCGCAGCGCTACGATTTCGGGCCCGCAGCGCTTCAGCGCTGCGGAAAAAGGGTCTCGCTTCGTATCAGGGCACGGCTTCAGCCGTGCCGGACCGGTCCCAACAGATGAACCCTAACCAAACGCGGCAAAAGGGTCTCGCTTCGTATCAGGGCACGGCTTTAGCCGTGCCGGACCGGTCCCAACAAATGAACCCTAACCAAACGTGGAAGAGCGGCCCTTCAGGGCCGCGCTGAGCGCCAGAAAATAATGCCCGGCTTTAGCCCCTGACGGCCGCAGCCCGCTCGCAATACGTTTCGAAACACGTTCCGGGAGAGATTACACAATGGCGGTAACCGACCGAGAATTGGCCTTAAGAACGCTCGATCTCGAATTTGCCCGCGAGGTCCTCGACAAGCTCGTGCGCCTCGAAACCAAAATGGACACGCTCATCGGCAACGGCCAGCC